>DASRSD010000011.1 GCA_035656635.1 Pirellulales bacterium | reverse complement strand
CAAATGGTGATTTTGAAAGCAGGAGCGCAATCGTAGCGATGCCGACCGCTACCATGAGTGTGCTTATCAATAGACGCTTAAGTGAGAATACAAACACCCCCTCATCGTACCCGATTCGCCTTGCAAAGGGGCAGCTTAGCTAGACCGGCCGCGTGGCTGAGGGGGGACGTCTCCGAGTCCTCAAAAAAAACCGCTGGGCTGAGCCGGTCGACTGCTGCCATAGCGGGTGTTAATAACATTTCCTGCTTTCCTGGCTTCCTTCTAAAAAATGCGGCGAATAGCGGGTGAGGGTGTCTTGCTTTCACTATCCCGGGCTTTGCTTTTTTGTGTGCGTCCGGCAAAGTTTGCCAAACTTAACCGACCGTAACTGCACCAGCCGTTAGAGCTTAACAACCGGGCGAATGCCCACATTCCGGCTGCGAAACCTTGCCAGCCCTGCCGATGATGCTTAGGGAACCTCCGATGCCTGTTGGATAAAACCTGCCGCCGGCATCCCCCGTCTGGTTCCTGTCCTTTTCCGATCTCCGCGCTCCAAAGTTTGTCCTTTCGCCCCGTGTGTTTGCAGCCGTGAACGGCCTCGTTCCGACTGAGTTTCGGTTGTCGTTGTTTACGAGTTCCTCCGATTGATCGCTGGCTTTGGTAACCGCATTCATGCCGCAGCCGATTCCCCAGCACCGACACAATCGCCAGCGAGCGAGCGCCCGGCATCTGGGCAACAAGATGCCCGCCGAAGCGCGCTCGCCGCGGATATTGCGCGCGTTTCAACCGCTTTTGCGGCGTGCGATTTTGGCCTGCGTGTTCTCGCTGTTGGTTCCCCCGACCATTGCCGCCTCGGCGCCGGATGCAAATGTGGCGATGAATTCTTTGGCGGTGAATGCAGCGCCGAGCAATCCGGCTGCTGGACTTTCGCCGGCGCCCAGCGGCAATTCCTCGCCGCAGGTTATTTACCCCAGCTTGGCGACCGCGCCGGAAGCGGCCTCGGCGCCGCGCGCCTCGCTGATTGCCGTTACGCCGGTTTACAATTCGCCCTTTTTGCAAGACGATGCGACCGACGCTCCCGTTCAATTGATTGGCTTTCAAGAGGCCAGCAGCGTGGCGGCCGAGCCTGTTCCCGCGGGGCCGTCGTCGGTCTATGGGAATCCATGGAGCCAAATGGTGCACGAAGACACGGGCGTGCCGAACCTATCGGCCATGGCTGCGCAATGCGATTGCGCACCACCCACGTGCGCTACACCCAACTGCACCGGCGATTATCATTCCGACCCCAACGCCTGGCACTCGCAAGTATTGCCGCAGGGGATTATTTACCAATCGTATTTAGCCGGGACGAAAGAGCCGCGGTTCGCCACGTATTTCGACCAAAGCACCGACGGCGCCACGGCCACGCCCACGCCGGTGAGCAATTTGAACGGCGTGATTCATAAGATGTGGGACGTAACCCTGGGTGCTCGCGCCGGCATTTGGCGGTACGGAAACGACGACCCCAATTGGCCGGAAGGTTGGCAATTGGATATTGAAGGGGCCGTGTTTCCGCGGCTGGCGCCCGATTCGTTCAGCACGTCGCTGATTGGCGACGATTACCGCTTCGGCATTCCGCTGACTTACGGCGGCGATCAGTGGGAATTCAAGATGGGATATTACCACATTAGCGCACATGTGGGGGACGAATACCTGCTGTATATTAATCCCAACGCCACGCGCATCAATTACGTGCGCGATTCGGCCATTTTGGGCGCCGGTTACTTTTTCACGCCGGCGTTTCGCACGTATGCGGAAATTGGCGTGGGCGCGGCCAGCGGCGGCGCCAAGCCCGTGGAACTGCAATTCGGCTGCGAATGGGTGCAAGCCCGTAACACTGGCGATCGCGGCGGCCCATTTGCGGCCATCAACGGCGATTTGCGGCAGGAAGTCGATTATGGCGGCAACGTGTGCGTGCAGTTCGGCTGGATGTGGCGGCAGTACGCCCGCGGATCGAATGTTCGCATCGGCGGCCAGTACTTTTACGGCAAAGACGACGAGTACGAGTTCTTCACGAACACGGTTTCTCGCATCGGCTGGGGCATTTGGTACGACTTCTAAACGGATTTGGGCCGACGCTGCTGCTTATGTCGACCGGTCTAGTCCCCTGCCGCCGGCTTCTTTAAGGCTTACTGTGCCACCGCAGGCAGTGGCCAGCCGCAGCGTAGGTGATTATGCTGGGTGAGTCGTTTTGGCGGCCGGTATCCGTCGAAACAAACCCCCACACTTCTCCGCTGGAAACCTCATGAGCCGCATCTCGCCTGCTTCTGTTTTGCTGCCTGCATTGGCTGCTGCCGCGCTACTTGCTGCTGTTTTCACTATATCCGCTCCGTTCGCCCATGCCGCGGACGAATACAACTCGCAAACCAATCCGGTGCCCATTGGCGAGCCAATCGCGAATGTGAAAACCGAAGTGGCCTTCCCGAATTTGAACTTCCGGCGCCCCATTTTTATAACCTATCCGCCCGACGGCACGAACCGAATGGCAGTTGTTTCGCAATACGGCGAGGTTCTCATCTTCCCGAACGACCCAACCGTGGAAGATGTCCACGAGATGCTGAGCTTCAAAGAAAAAGTTGTTTACCACGACAACCAGAATGAGGAGGGTTTCCTGGGCCTGGCTTTCCATCCCAATTACAAGCAAAACGGGCAAATTTACGTGTACTACACCACCACCGGGGCTAAGCACACCGGCGTGCTGGTGCGATACCACGTGTCGGCCGACGATCCGAATAAGGCCGACCCCAATAGCGCGGAGGAAATTTTCCGCTCCCCCACCAAGCCCGACTGGAACCACAACGGCGGGACAATTATTTTCGGCCCTGACGGCTACTTGTATTTGTGCCTGGGCGATGGCGGCGCAGGTTTCGATCCGCATGGCCATGGGCAGGATATTACCACGGTGCTGGGAAAAGTATTGCGATTGGACGTCGACCATGCCGATGGCGATAAAAAATACTCCATTCCCAAAGATAACCCGTTTGTCGATGTGCCCGATGCCGCCGGAGAAATTTGGGCTCTGGGCTTGCGCAACGTGTGGCGGATGTCGTTCGATCGGCTAACGCACAAGTTGTGGGCCGGCGACGTGGGGCAAGACACATGGGAGGAAGTGGATATTATCGAGCGCGGCCACAATTACCAATGGAACCAGCGCGAAGGCTTTCATCCGCTGGTGGCCAAGCCTCGTTCTCCGCAACCCGGCCCACCGCCGGAAAAAACGTACGGCACGCTCACCGAGCCCATCTTCGATTACAACCACAGCCTGGGAAAATGCATTGTCGGCGGCTACGTATATCGCGGCAAGCAAGTGCCGGAACTGTACGGTGCGTATTTATTTGCCGATTATGTGACCGGCCGGTTGTACGCCCTGTGGTACGATGAAAAGACCGGCAAAACGACCAGCGTGCAACCGATTGATCCGCCGCCAGCCCCAGCCAACCCCAATGGCAAAGGTGGATTTACAGTTGGCGCCAACGGCCTGAGCGTGTTCAGCTTCGGCGAAGATCAGGCCGGCGAAGTTTACTACACGACCGTGCAAGGCGTGATTCGCCACTTCCGTTCCGCCGGAAGCGACACTCAGGCAAAAGAAATCCCGGCGAAGTAAATTGCGCCGAGTAAATTTGGCGGAGGAGATAGATTTCCGGCAACGGTGGTCGGCTATCGAAGTTCTGGTTTGCCTAACCGACTTACGCCGCTTTCGTTGAACGCGCTTTGCGGCGACGGGCCGCGCTCCAAATCGCCGGCAATGCCAGGCCCAAGAGCAGCAGTGAACTGGGCTCCGGCACCGGTGCTTGGCTTCCTTGGCCATTGAGCAAATTATTGATGAGCGCTTGCACGTCGATGTTGTTGATCAGGCCGTCGTGGTTTTGATCCAGCACGGCGTCCATTTCATCGGCGTTCAACGTAATTCCGTAAGGATTCGTGGTCTGGTAATGCGCCAGGTTAATCAGCGCCGCTTCCTCGGCCACAATGTCCGCGGAATCGTAATGCCCATCGTTGTTCACGTCGCCAGCCAGCGTGAACACAACCGCTGGGGTGCTGACGGGCTCGATTTCGCCGTTGCCGCCGGGAATGAATTTAGCGCCGGTGCCGAAGCCGGAGAAGTTGATGTCGGCTAATTCAGTGCTATCCAACCCAGTGCTGTCATCGAAGCCAACGAACAGATGATCCAACCCCGGCGTCCAGTTATCGACGGTCAACACGGAACCCCCCGCCCACAAACCCGCGCTGCCGTTGAAGTGGACCGCGCCGTTGGGACTGCTGGGGATGCTAAAACTGCCCAAGCCCAAGTCAATTTGTCCGCTCGCAGCCTGCAAGTTCAATTGATTGAAAGATTGGTCATGTCCGGTTGTTCCCAGGTTCCCGCCGTTAAGCAGGACGGTGGAAGAACTCAAATTATTTGCCGAGCCAAAAGCCACGGTTCCTTGATTGATGGTGGTTTGGCCCGAGTACGATGCCGAACCATTCAGGGTGAGCTTGCCGCCGCCCGTTTTGACGAGTGCTGTTCCGGAGCCGTTGTCAGTAACGGGACCGTTAATGGTGATGTTGTGCGGCGCGTTTAAACTATCGGCAGCTTGGAAAGTGGGAGCCACGGCCGTGCTGTTGTTCGCTAAATTCAAAGTCACCGCGGAGGACGATGTCCAATTCCCCGTTGCGCCCAAAACGGGAGCGGTGGTAGCGGAGGAGACACCCAGGTTCGCTGTGATTGTGGCACTGGTAGCGGCGTTGACGATGCCACCCCCACCGATGTAAGTGGTGCCACCGATCAACTCCAAGTTGTCGCGTCCAGAGGTTTGAGTGGCATCGCCGAAAGTAACGGTATTCATGGTTGCGGTGCCACCGCGAACCAAAAGTTCGCCGTTGCTGCTGGGGTTGGTGGTCCCGCCGCCAATCCGCACGCCCGCTCCGATAGTGTCATTGCTGGTGAACGACCCGCCATCGATATCCAAAATGCTCCAGCGGCCGGTGCCGTTGGAGATGGTAATAGTCGTGGTTCCACCGACGGTGACACTGCCGCCAAGAATTTGCATATTCGCCGAGGAAGCGGCAGCGCTGTTATTGCCGGTGCCTAAGCTCAGCGTCGTCGCAATGTTCAATGCGGCGCCGTTAACTAGTAAGCCGGTGCTGCCAGAACCAGCTAGCAACGGCGTGGCGCCGACATTGTTGGCCGTGGTGATGTTACTGCGATGAACGGTCACGCTGTTGACATTCACTATGCCGCCGGTCAACGACGATAAACCGGGGTTGTTGTTGCCGTCGTCATTGACGCCCATATTCCCGTTCACGGTAAGAGTACCGTTGGTTACCGACAGGTTCGTGCCGCCTTCGTTGTTCAACGCCAGGCTGGCAACCGTGACCGAACCGCTTACATTCAATCGGGCGGTTGAACCGCCAGCAATCGCGCTGCCGCCGATTGTATTTCCGCCTGGAGTGCCGGCCGCACCTACGGTCATTGCACCAGCGGGTGTGACCAGGGAACCAATCGATCCAGTGGCGTTCACCGTGAGGGGGCCGCCATTCACGGCCGTGGTGCCGGTGTAGGTGTTAGCCCCGCTTAATGTTTGTGTCCCTAAACCTAGCTTGATAATATTGCCGACCGCGGCGGTGTTTGTGCCGGTGCCGTCGCTAATGGTGCCGCCAAAGTTCGTGGAATTGTTGCTGCCACCCATCGTCAGCGTGGTCGGATTTCCTAAAGTGGCGTTCCCTAACACCACTTGGCTGCTGCCAGTGCCGCTGGCGCCTGCCGCGCTAGCTAACGAGCCAATCGAAGGAGTCGTACTGGTGAAGTTCACCGTCGCCGTCACGCTGCTGCTGGGATTCAACAACAATCCGGAAGTAATGGCTGTTGAGCTGCCCAGGGCGGCATCGTTGGTTGCGTTCAAGGAGCCGGCGCTAACGGTGGTCAGGCCAACGTAATTATTCGTGTTGGCCAGCGTCAACGAGCCAGCGCCGAGCTTCGTTAACCCGCCGGTGTTGGAAGCATCCAGCGTGTTGTTGAACGTGACCGATTGCCCGTTGGTATCGATGGCAATGGGACCGGTGCTACTAAGAATTCTGTTGGAATAATCGAACTGATTGGCGGCGCTGTATTGCAACGCACCGCCGCCGAAGGAAATGTTGCCGCTAGCGCCAAACGGACCGCTCGTCCCTTGGTTTTCCACGGAGCCGGCATTCAGCTCGCCGCCGTTGATGCTTGTGCCGCCGGTGTAGGTGTTATTGCCGATCAGTTGCAATGTTCCCGGGCCCACGAAGGTGAGGACCGAGCTGTCGGCAATCACGGCGCTTAGGCTGGCCGCCGCGCCGACTCCCGCCCCTAATTTCAACGTAGAAACGTTATCAAAGGATGCCGCCGGCAGCGCGCTGCTGGCGTAATTATTGAACTGCAAGGCGCCGCCGCTGAAATTGATTCCGCCGGAGCCGTTATGAATGGCCGCATCGGAGGTAATCGCCAGCGCACCGCCGCTCAGCGTGGTAGAACCAGTGTAAGTTCCCGTGCCGCTGAGCGTCGTCGTACCACTGCCGGTCTTCGTCAAGCTGCCGATGGCGCCGGCGTTAGTTCCAGTTCCGTCGCCAATGCTGCCGCCGTAGGAGGTGGAGGCGTTGTTGCCGCCGACGGTCAAATTGGTGGCGGCTCCCAGGGTAATGTTGCCCAGCACGACGCTGCTTGTGCCCGCGCCGCTGGAAGCCAAGGAGGCAATAGCTGGACTGGCGGAAGTAAAGCTGACGCTGGCCGTGCCGCTGCTGGGATTCAGCAACAAGCCGGCCGTTACGGCGGTCGAGCTGCCCAAAGCGCTGTCGTTGGCGGCAATCACACTGCCGGCGCTGACCGTGGTCAATCCGCCGTACGTGTTGGTATTGCCCAGCTTCAAAGCGCCTGTGCCGGTTTTGGTAATGCCAAAATTGCCGCCGCCGTCGCTCACAATGCCGCTGACATTCAGCGCATTGACTACCGAGTTATCAATTTCCCAAGTTTGGGTGGCGCCTAAGATGACGTTGGCCGAAATCGTATGGGCAGCCGAACCCGATTGCACCACCAGGCCGGTTCCGGCCGCGTACGTGTTGCTGTTGGCGTCCTGGAAACTTGCTGTGGCCGCCAAAGTGATCGTGTTCGTTCCGCCGCCGCCGCTGGCCAGGGTAATGGAATTGGTGGCCGCCGAGGTGCTGCCTCCGGTAAAGTTGAGGCTGTTAATGTTGTAACTGGCGTCCAGCGTTTGCGAAAAAAACGCGGCGCCATTGGCGGTCAGAAACACATTGCTGCCCAACGTCGGAGCTGAAGGCCGCAGTGTTGCGCCGCTGACATCGGTGGCGAAATTATTCGCCGATGCCCACGATGCCCCGGCGCCCCCTTTCCAGTAGAACGACAGCGAAGTGGCGGTCAAATTCAACAACAACGTATGGCCGCCGCTGCCCAACGTCAGACTGGGCGAGTACGCCGACGCCCCAAACACCAGCGGCAATTGCGCAGGATTGATGGCAAAATCGGCCAGAACCAGCGTGCCGTTGGGGACGGAAATCAAGGGAATGCTCGTCAGCGTGCCGGGAGCCGTCGCGCCTAGGCTGTCCAACGAGATGTTGTTTTTCGTGCCAGTAAAGGCAACGGTTCCGTTATTGCCGATCAGTTGATCCGCACCCGCGCCGCCGACGTCAAAGTTCAAGCTGCTGGGAGAAACGTTGGTGCCGCCAAAGGTTAACACGGTGCCCGAGCCGCCGCCGGTGCTGTTGATGTTGACCGTTCCAATTCCCGTATCCTGCATATTAAAGATCGAGCCGGCATTCAGCGTCAGGCTGGCGCCTGTCGAGCCAATGGTCATGATCGTGGCATTGGGATTGGGCGCAAAGGTGGCGCCGCTGTTAGCCGTAATGGCTGTGTTGCCCGTCAAGAACCCGGTGGACGAGACAATCAATTTGCCGCCGTTCAAGGTGGTGGCGCCCACATAGGAGTTCGAACCGCTCAGGGTCAGGTTGCCGTTATCCACTTGCAAATTGCCGCTAAAATTATTGTTATTGCTGACAATCCAGGAGCCACTGGCCGTTTTCTTGAGTGAAGTAATCGAGCCGCTCGGGCCGTCGCTCAGAATCGGTGTAAATGTGTTCAAGCCGGTGTTTGTTCCCGTCAGTGTAAAAGTTCGAGTACCGATACCCGTCATGGCCACTGCATTGGCCGCGCCGACGCCATTGCCGGCAAACGTAACGGCACTGGTTCCGCTAGCATCCAACCCGCCGCCGTTTTGGGTCAGGGTGAACAACCGATCGGTGCTGGCCGCCGTTCCGCTGGTGCTGGCGTACTGCAGCGTGCCGCCATCGAGAATGAGATTGGCCGCAGCGTTTGCCGCCTTACCGACAGTCCCGTTCGATCCGCCGTTGGACAACGTGCCAGTCGCGCCGGTGCTCAGGATGCCATTGCTAATGGTGGTAATGCCCGTGTAGGAATTGGCTCCCGACAGGGTCAGCGTTCCCGCGCCGGTCTTCGTCAGCCCGCTGGTGCCCGACAAAACCCCGCTCAGTGTAATGTTATGTCCCACGGCGGACGAATCAGCCGCTTGGAAAATCGGCGCGACACTGGTGCTATTGTTGGCCAACGTAATATTCATCGACGACGACCAATCGGCGATGGCGCCCAAAATGGGCGCGGCGGCGGTCGATGTGGAAAGACCATCCACAAATGCGGTCGTGGTGCTGCCTGAGAACCCTCCCGTGGCAATGCCGCCGGAACCAACGTACAGCGTGCCGCCAATCAGCTCCAGCGCATCGTTGCCGGAGGTTTGCGTGGCATTGCCAAACGTGATTTTTCCGGCCGTAACCGTGCCGGTATTGCGAATCAACAATTCTCCGTCCGTCGCCGCAAAGCTGCCGCCGATTTGAATGCCTGTGGCCGTGTCGGTGGTGGTCAACGATCCACCGGTGACATCCACCAAACCGTAACGGGTGTTATTACAAGTAACGATGATTGCTCCGCCGGCGGTGACAGTGCCACTGTCGATGCGCATGTTCGGCGTGGAAGCGGATCCGGTCCCATTCGTCAAGGTAATGGTTGTAGTCACGGTCAACGAGCCGCCATTGACATCGATGCCCTGGGTGGTTGAGCCTCCGGTTGTGGTAACGGACGTCACGCTTTGATTGGTGCGGCCAATGTTCACCGCGTTGGCGGTCACGGCGCCGCCATTGGTAATGAACAGGCCGCTAGGCTGGTTCACGTTATCGCTGGCCACGCGCAACAGGCCGCTGACATTGAGAACGCCGCCCGCCACGGCTACGCCGCTGCTGGAGCCTTCATTATTTTGGGATAAAGCGGTTACAAACACCGAAGCGCCGGTGTTAATCGTTAGTTTGGTTGTCAGGCCGCCTGTGCCGGACGTTGCATTACCTCCTGCCGTGCTGCTGCCACTGCTGCCGGCGATGCCCACGATCATTGCTCCAGCGGGAGACGCCAACGTACCGATAGAACCAGAATTCAAGGACCCCACAAGGACCGGTCCCCCGTTAATGGCCGTGGTGCCTTTGTAAGTTGCAGCGCCATTGAACGTAAATGTGCCTGTACCGATCTTGATGATATTACCCACTGCCCCGGCGTTTGTTCCCGTGCCGTCGCTAATTCCGCCGGCATAAAGGAACGAATTCCCGCTGCCGCCGATTGACAGCGTAGTCGGCGTACCGGCCGTTGCATTTCCTAAAATCACGCTGCTGGTGCCCGCGCCGCTGGAAGCCAATTGACCGATGGCAGGCGCGTTCGACGTGAAATTGACCGTGGCCGTTCCACTGGAGGGAGTGAACGACAGACCAGCGGTAGTGCCGGTGCTGCTGGACCCCAGCGCGGTATCGTTTGCCGCAGTTAGAGTTCCAGCGCTGATCGTAGTTAAACCGGTATAAGAATTACTTCCCGATAGAACCCAATTGCCGGTGCCGGTGACGTTAATTCCCAGGCTGCCGCCGCCATCGCTGATGGAACCGCTAATGGTATTGGCGTTGGTATTGGTACCGCTGAGGGTGAGGAAGCCACCCAAACTGCTGCTAATGCCGCCGCCAAAAATCAGCGTGCCTGCGCCCGCGCCCGTGCCATTGGCGCTGTTGTTGGCGAAGGTGTAAACACTCGATCCTTCAATAATGATCGGGGCGTTAATGGTTTCGATGGCATTGGTGCTAGTTAGGGTATTCAGAATCTGAATTGCGCCGCCATTGGTCACGAGCAGCGAGTTGCCCCCCGGGCCGCCCGAGCCGCCGATAAAGTAGCTGTCGCTGGCGGTATCGAAATTGATTCCGCCGATATTCTGCGAGCCGGAGTCAATCACGACCGGGTTACTGGCAGAATTTCCCCACAGATTTGCCCCGACCAGGGCGTTGAACGTGGCGATGTCGGTGTTGGAAGTGCCGCCGGAAGTATCGCCCGGAGGAGCGCCGCCGAGCCAGTTGGCGTTATCGCTCCAGTTTCCGTCGGTGGTTGAGCCGCCGGTCCAAGCTTGATCGGCTGCTTGCAGTAAGGTGGCGAAAAGGAGCGCGGAAACCGCGGTTAGTGCGGTCAATAAGGGTAGCTTCCAGGCAGCAAACTTCATCGGTCCCCCCTAAATAGAAAGTGGCAACAGAATAGGGCACCCCCCCCAACCATGCAGATTTACTCAATCAATATACATAGAAATTCCAATAAAATCTATCGAATTGTGGGCCTTTTGCCCGGTCCAACCGGAATTCTCGATTTTTCTTCGCGGCAGCGGTTCGAAGGAAGGCTCCGGGGCGTGCCAAGCGGTGGGGCGGAAGTTTATGCCGCGCGACCCGCTGGTTGGCGCTGTGATTCTCGCGGAGGACTGCCGGGGTAAAGAATTCTCACCAAAATTGGGCCACTCGTTTGCTACACTGCGCGAGACGAGGCGATTTGTGAGTGGAACTTGCGTTTCGAGAACAGACCGATGAGAGCTATCGAGCAAGCGGAACAGCGAAAAGCCAGCATCCGGCCGGTGGACCGAACGGCAGCCAGCGCTTGGCCTGATCTTCCGTCGGCGAGTTGCGCGAAGCAGCCTCAACGGTTTGCCAAGCGTAAGTTTTGCTGCACCGATATTTTGCCGGCGAGCAGCGCCGGCTCGCCTCGGTCGACCCGCGTAATGGCACGCCCGGCAGGCGACAGAAATTTGTCGAAAACCCGCGCTTTCGGACGTAAACTCAGCCCGTTTTGTCAGCGGCCATCACGCGGAAATCCGCAGATTTGCCGAGCCTGTGCATTCGGGCGAGCGACAAAACGTGCTGGTTTCGTCCGCGAACAAAAAATCCTGGAAAATTTATTTGCCGGTCGTGGGCGGAGCGGGTTTTTTATCGGCCGCGGCCTCTGCCTTGTCGAGCTCGGCGGCTTTGTCGGCCGGAATGATTTCGATGCCGTTGATTTCCGGATTATCGGCGTTCACGGTGAACGTGATGGTCAGTTTGCCGTTGGTAACCTCGACGGGCACTGTTTCGACGTAAGCGGTTTGCGGCCCGCCGGATTTTTCCCAGACATCAAAATCCTTGAACTCTTTGCCTTGCACGTTGAACGTAAACACACGATCGCCGCGGCCGCTGATGCCGTCGTACGTTTCGGCGAAATGCAGCTTGACCACGTATTTGCCGTTGGGGAGCTTGTAGGAAAACGAATCCATGCCCCAGTGCTCGCTTTTGTACAAGCCCTGGTCTTTGGTGTTTTTAATGACGAGGTTGTCGGCCCGATCGACGATTTCGCCCCCTGCGAAGCCCCCTTCCGCCGTGGGCTCGTCGGGGAGCCAGGTATTTCCGTGGGAATCTTTGTACGGCTTGGTGGAGCCGGCGCGCATGCGGATGGTGGGCAAGGCGCCGGACTTCGAGGGGGAATCGCTGGCGGATTTTTTATCCGACTGCGCGCTGCACCGTGGAACGCCGCCCGAATACACGATGGCAACCAGCAGCAAACACCAACGACTCCGGCCGAAAATCGATGTGCGCAACATTGGCTTTCCTCGCTGGTTGAAGTGCGTGCCGAGCTTGCGGAAGTGCGTGGCAACGCCATCAGCATATCCCGCCCGGCGACCAATGCAAGCGGCTGGCCGAAGGCAATCTGCCGCGAGGTTTACTTCCCGGGAACGGTGGGCGAGTTCGCTCGAATTCCTGCTGCCAAGAGCATTTGGCTTGCGGCAACTGTGGTGGAGCGGCGCTTATTTTTTGGCGTCGTCTTTTTTCGGCTCGTCGGGTTGATGCGGGCGAAGCTTCACGCCGTGAAGATAAAGGTTGCTGTCGAACTTGCCGTCGGGATCATACGTGTCGTTGGTGAAGGCAACGGAAATGACATGCTCGCCGGCCTTGAGCGGCACGACGATTTTGTAATCTTTTTGGTCGTCCGATTTCAGCGTGATTTCCTTGCCGAAGTTTTTGCCGTCGAAGCCCAGCTGGAAATTCGGGGGAATGTTCACTTCCTTTTTCCCGTTGGCCGTGGTCTGCGGAACGCCCACGGCGATATCGCCGGAGGCGGAGACGATGACATCCCAATCGCCGTCGGTGGGCAGCTTGAATTTGGCCTCGGCTGGGCCGTTGGTGTAAAAGCACAGGCGCCCTTCATCTTCGTTGAAGACGAACACGGAATCGGGATCGGAAACGGAAGCGGGCGGCTTGAACTTGAAATCTTTCAGCGGGATTTTGATTTCATCTTTTTTGCTTTGATCGCCGCTGGCAGGTGGATCGGCCGCGCAAACCAGCAGTGTGTTGCAGGCAAATGCCACGGTGATTGCCATGATGAATGTTGGAATCGATCGCATGGAAGGAACTCCTGGAGTGTTTAATTGTGAATGGCACGAGTACTGATTTCGTTCGGGAATATGAGTCCCAAGGCCGCCGGCTTCAACGGGGTGCTCGCGGTTTGGGGTTGCCGGTACTGTGTTACTGCCGGAATAGTTGCTTAGGGCACATCGACCTGATTGCCATCGTTCCGCGCTGCCAGTTTCCAATGGACGGCAGGATCGATGTTATACCCGATGATTTGCACCGAGCCGTCGCACATGACAAACATACAACCGTTGGCATGCGCGCTGCCAAAATTCACGAGGTAAGGGCTTGTTGTTGTGACGACCGTCGTGGGATCGATTTCCGAATCGCGCAGCGGTCGCCAATCTATGCCACCCACAAAGATTTTGCTGGACGGCACGGAGAACGAATTACTGCCCGCCCAGCGGACGGTATCCCAGTCGTAGCCTTGAAACATGCTTTGATCGTCCGCGGGGCAATTGCCGCCAGAGCCGGGATAACATTCCGGCTTCAGCGCCTTTTCTCCAATCAGATACGTTTTCGACAAGCCGTCCGAAATTTGCCGAATGCTAACCATACTGCCGCCATAGATTATGCCGTTGGCTTTGGACCAGTTGCTCATTCCCGGATTCATGCTGGTGCCGTCTCCCTTAAAGTACTGCACCAAGACGTTGTACGCGGCATTGGTGTCGGATCCGGCGGGTGGGCCACCGGTTGGATTTCCGCAACAGTTGCCGGTGTTGTCCGTGCCGCCGTTGCCAGCGTAATCGGTCCGGGAGCCCGACATCGTGGATGCGCCGCTGGCCGGAATCGCATTGTAGACGTTATTGGGCGAAGCGATGTTTTGGTCGGCGACAGTTGGCCCGCGCCGTGTAGGACAATTGAACGATGAAACCGTTTGAGATTGCATTACGGCCAGCGCGTTGTACTTTGCGGTGCCGCTTAATCCGCGCCCATAATCGCGGAGGCTCTTTTCTTCCAAGAAAGGCAGCAGCGAATAAGCCCAGCCACCAGGTTGCTGGATGCCATAACCCCGGTCGGGATCGCCGACCCAGTGCCAGCCCCAACCGCCGGTCGGGAAATATTTCATGGCGTCACAATGGTTTTGCGAGGCCAAACCCAATTGCTTTAGATTGTTCCTGCATTGCGAGCGCCGAGCAGCTTCGCGGGCAGCTTGCACGGCAGGCAACAGGAGTGCGATCAAAATACCAATGATGGCAATGACAACCAGCAACTCGACCAGCGTAAAGCCAATCCGGCGGATTGGAATTTCATATTTGAGCAATGCCGATCGCACTTTCGTGCGACGATTTGCAATCCAGCGAGTTGATAACATGCGCATTTCCCCCACCTGCAGAGAACGTCCAAGTCGAAGCCCCAAATCTTCAACTGGCAATCAGAATTTTAAACCGATTCTTACCGTTCGGCGTCGACCAGCGCTGGCAAACGCAAGGCGCTGGAAACCAATGTTGCAGTTATTAATCCAATGGCTTGGCGGCAATTCCGTACATCGCTCGGGCCCCCTTCATGGTTCCCATCGTACCCAACGTAATGGTTTCTGGAGTTTCACAACGCCGTCGCCACACGGAGAAGATGCGATCGATGCTTTGCCCGCCGCCGACGCCGACCGAATGCTTGGTATCCCCCTTCCACCACGGGCCTTCGTCCAGGCCGATATCGACTCCGGTATTTTCAAATTGATCGGTCAGCCAACTGGGTGCAGTAACGCGCCGATCAAAAAACACATACACGTTAGAAGGACGCGCCAATTCGACAGTAATCACCAGATTGTTCATGTAACGATAATCGTTGCAGGTGCGAACATAATCGGCGTGCATTAAAAAATCGGGTAAGCCATCGGACGTTAGCCCATTCCATTCGTGCGTGCAATCTACATATGCCCGACAATCGTCTTCTAAACCATGAGGAGTAATCTGGTAATAACTTGGCGAGTCGTCAGAAGGGATGTTGTCACGGATCGATTTGAAGGTGGCTTCGTTCCAGGACGGAGCCTGAGTTGACCAATTTTCTCCGCGCAAATCGCTGTGGACTTCTACAATGCGGTTCATCGACCCCTGATTGTCAACACGCACTCCTTCGCCCTGGTTCAATCGCTTTTGCGAAAGCGCTGTCGTTGCCGTCGGTTGTAAATCAACTTGGCCTTCAAAAACGACAACGTCTGTCGTACCACCTGGTCGTGCAACGACGCCGAACTTGGTGCCAAGATCAATCACGTGGACATTGGAAGTTTCAATGCTGAATCCATGGGCCCATTCCGGAACGTGCGCCGTGGCTTGCCCCCGATCGAGTTTGACAAGCATATCCGAAACAATTTGCATCGAAGCAGGGCCACTAACCCAGACGGTGGCGCCGGAACGGAATCGCAATGTTAATTGCCCGGAATTCATTTCCAGCTTGCCGGGAACGACGTGAACTGTATCTAACAAAGCCGAACTATCGTCCGACCAGGTCACTAGATTGTTGTCCACGACTTCCGCAACTGCCACTCGTCCTAGATTTTCTTGATGAATGTGATGCCAAGCTGCCATCGCGGAAATCATCAGAAAAATGGCAGCCGCAATCCAAACCCAGCGATTTGCGATAATTTGCGAAATGCGATTGGAAAGTGATTTGGCCGACAAATTCATCGGAGGTACGACTGCTGCGGAGGAAATCGCCACCCCGTTCATATCGCTCTGCCACTGCAATAAACTGTGTGTCCGAAGCTGCTCAATCAAATCATCTTTTAGCTGTGGATACGCTTCAACCAAATGCACGAACTCCTGCTGCTCGGAGTCGCTATAAGAACGATCGAGAATACAATCGAGCAAGTCCAGCAGTCTGGTCTGCTGTGAATTCATGGCCTCATCTCCGCAACTAGAGAAGCTTGAATGCAACGTCCCAGGGTCTGGCGAATTCGATACAGTCGAGCTGAAATTTGATTGGCCGTGTGGCCCAAGCGAGCCGCGATGGTCTTCACGGACATTTTTTCGATATATCGATCACAAATTAGTTGACTCTGCTGCGGATCAAGTTTCTCCAGGCAATTGCGCAGCGCGGTTAAGCGTGCGTCAGCAGGTGTGGTATCTTGCACGCAGACATCGCTAATCAATTGGACCAGATCGTCGTTCAACACTAATCTTGAGCGGCGTCTGCTTTTTCGAAACGCGAGGACTCGCTGGAAAGCAAATCCGTATGCCCAAGGAAGAAATGGACGGCTTTCGTCGAAATTCTGCAACCGTGCCCACAGATCAAGGTTAGTGTCTTGTAACACATCAATGGCAGAAGAGTCACCAACTAGCAATGTGTTTATGTACACAAAAAGGTCACGTTGGTGAGCTGTAAGAAGCTCGATGAACCGTGTTGCCCGATTGTGGTTTACTGAGCAATCAGCGTTGGCGCCGGCTTCTTGCCTCTCGTTCTCAATCATTCAAACCGTCCTCGAAGCTTAATATTAAAGGAACCGCCCCCGGCTAGTCCGGGCCCAGCCGAGAGCGGTTGGGGGGCAATTTTTGCCTTTCAGGTGCAGTGCCAAGATAAGTGATTTCAAGTTGCTTTGTTAGAACCGTGAAACCAGCCGATACCGCGGCACAGATTTCAGCCGAACAGGCATGGAACTGCAGCGAGTTCGAGCGACTGTAATCTTGGGGAGTGATTAAAATAGCCATGATGCCCCGAACCATTTACTTGCAGCTCTAAACATTTCAGCGGACTAGGGCCAAATCTTACGAAAAAAAAGAAAAATCTTCGTCAGATTTTGGCTGAATCGGCTGAAACTAAGCGAGGTCGTTTCAATGCCTTGCGGATAGTCTCTGCTTCTGGGTTGTGGTGAATTGATTCCGCAGGGGGCCATTTCGGGGGACCAAAAGCACCGCATTTTTGTTTTGCGGTACGAGTATTGAGGGGTGTGGATTGAGGGCCTAATTGAGTTTTTCTCGGGGAGAAAGCGGCAATGGCACTGCAAAATCGGGCAATTGCGCTGGGGATGATCGCTATTGCCTTTTTCGTCTTTGATGTCAGCTTGGCGCACGGCGATGTTTTGGAATCTTGGAATAACACTTCCGATCCAACCTTTGACGGTTGGGCGGTCCCGCCTTCCTATTCCACCAATAATTTCAATAACTTTGCTGCAACTTATAGCACTACCACTGGCGTAACAAATGGCGTTGCTGCACTAGCGATTAGCAGCACCCCAGCCAATGATGCGGGGCAAACCACCGAAGTCCAAAACGGCAATACTGTTTCTGGGCCATTTGGGCCCGATTATGGCCAGATGCTGGAAGGCCCTTACACGCAAAGTTGGACGAAGATTTTGGCGCACGCGGCCGGTCTCGAATTTGACGTTTATACTCCGCCAGGCTCCTTTGGATTTTTTGAGCAATGGGATGTTGACCTTAGCAATGCGGATGCTGGTTTTGGTAAATCAATCTATAACTATTACTACCTAGCAACCTCAATTGGGAATGAAACAACGCTGCAATATTTCTTCACTCCGCCCCCAGCTTTTCAAACTGTCTTTGGCACCGATGCATATAATGCAATTGTATCATCCAACGCCGCATACCAGGCAGCCTTGGCGACATCGACAAATCCCACGCAGATTCTTATTCAAACTGGCGGCGGATATACCGCAGGTAATGAAACAATGTACGTCGACAACCTGCGAGCTTTTTATGCACTGGGCGATTTTAATTTCGATCACCATGTCGATTCAAGCGATATCACGGCAATGGAAAGTATGCTGACCAATATGAGCGCTTATGAATCGACAAATTTATTGACAAACAACGATATGCTGCAAATTGGCGATTTTAACAATGATGGCGTTGTGAATAACGTCGATTTACAAGGGTTGCTCGATTATTTAATCGCCGGCAACGGAAGCGTGGCCGGGGTGCCTGAACCAGCCTCATTGCTGCTGTTGGAGTTGGCTGTGCCTGCTCTGGTGGTCGTGGCCCGGCGGCGTCGAGCTAGTTGATAGATGGATTATGCACAAAGCGCAAATTTCAGTTTCATTCTTAAACTAACACTCAATAACTGAAAGAGAATCATCGAGCTAATTTACTTCAGTTAACACTGGGAGGCTTTCGCACGGAGCGTGAGGAGAGGCACGCGAGCGATCGCACCCAGAGAATGGATTCCCTGGTCGTTTACTTCATGATGGCGTGCAACTTTTGGTTTTGACCTATCTTGGGAGGGGATCCGTATGAGAGTTTGCAATGTTTGTCTTGTTATAGCGCTCTTCTCGGCACTATCGTTCGCTTTCGGGGCATCCGGTGCGGTGTTATACTCCGAAAACTTCAATTCAGCAGCTATCGGGTCACAAAGCGCCAGCCTAGGAGGCTTCGGACAAATAAATAACGTCGATGGAACAGCATACCAAGCTCAGGGTGGCGGTGGTGGAGGCGGAATCAGCGTGACAGCGGGCGTGGATGCAAATGGAGTTGGCGGCACGAATGAATTCTTTGCGAATTGGGATCATTCCGCCGCTTCCAGCTTTACATTTGATCAACTTACGGCGTACGGCGTAATTAACGCTCCTGGCGCCGGTACGCTGCCCAGCCAGATTTCAGTCGATCTTGATTTGTTTATGAATGGCTCAGAAAGCGCCAATAATCCTATCGGGATCGATATCATGAATAATACTAATGATTTCACATTCACACCCACGTTGACGAATGGACAGTTTACGCATGTCCATTTTACGCTCGATCAAGCTCCCGGCGTTACAAACACCAATCCTTTCGATCCGACACAAAGTTCAAACTTTCGGGTGCAAAATGGAGCCGGCGGTTTTGGTTTTGACGCCAACAACATTGTGAGCTTTGACAACGTGGTCGTTCAAACCGTTCCCGAACCAACGTCCTTGGCGCTGTTGGGTTTGGGCGGATTGAGTTTGGCGGGCATGGCGATTCGCCGTCGGGGATAAGATAATAAACAGTGCAGGTGATTTGGATTCCCTCAAGCGGGCGCACCTGATGCAGGCGCGCCCGCTTTTATTCGTGTTGTCAGTTGGATTGCTTTAGGGCCAAGGGAACAGCGGCTTTGTTAGATCGGGGAAAGAGGCATGTCACGCTGGGATCAAATCGCCTGGCGCAGTAATCGTTCGCACCGGCTGCGCTGCGGATTGTTTCAATCTCGCTTCCGGCGTTTGCGAATCGAGCGTCTGGAATGTCGACAATTGCTTGCCGCATCAGCTTACACGTGGCAAAACGCGGCCATTGGCGCCGGTGGGTTTGTCGACGGTATTTTTTACGATCCACATAATCAGAATGTTATTTACGCCCGCACCGACATTGGTGGCTTGTACAAGACGACCAATGATGGCGCAACGTGGACGCAGCTTCTCGATTTCGTTGGCAACAACACCGGCACGTCCGGCAACGGCACACAACAGCAGGAAATTGGCGTGCTGGCATTCGCCATTGATCCGGAAAATTCCAACAACATTTATGCCGACGTTGGCGAATACTCCGGAACCAACGGCGCAGTGTTCTATTCCACCAATGGCGGCCAGACCTGGGGCCAGACGAATTTAAGTTTTTACGTCGGCGGGAATTCCAATGGCCGTGGCGACGGAGAGCAAATTCAGGTAGATCCCAATAACAGTAACATAGTATTTTTGGGATCGAACGACCACGGTCTTTGGGAAAGCATCAATGCCGGACACTCCTTTGCGCAAATTAGCATTAGCGCTTTTAGCCCGACGAGTACCACGTTTGTTTTGTTCGATCCCACGAGTGGAACTCCCGGCCATGCGAGTCAAACGATTTATGTCGGCATTAATTCCACAAGCAGCGGTACGAATTTATATGTAACGACCAACGGAGGCACAAGTTGGACAGAGGTGACCGGCACAGGATCTCTTCCGACAAACTTTTTGCCCGGTCATGCCGTGCTTTCCGGCGGCAATTTATATTTGGGGTATGGAAATGCAGAGGCGCCCAACGGAGCCAGCGGCAATGGTCTCATTTCGGATGGCGGCGTGTACCGCTACACTCCCAGCTCTGGTGTTTGGGCAGATATTTCTCCCGTGGCCACCAACGGAAACTTCGGCTATGACGGAGTTGCGGCAGATCCGGAGAACCCTAATACGTTGGTGGTGACTTCGTTTGATGATTACTCGGGACCCGATCAAATTTGGCGAACGGTCAACGCCAATGCCGCGACTCCTAGTTGGACCGAGTTGTACGACTTTAGTAGTGCGCAAAACAGTGGATATGGCGGATTCGATACGACGCGCAACACGTCGAATGCGCCGTGGAT
>DASRSD010000010.1 GCA_035656635.1 Pirellulales bacterium | reverse complement strand
TTCGCTGGCTTTCCAACCATCGAGAGACTTGCCGTCGAATAGTTGCACCCAATCGCCGGCTTGATCGGTCGATTTCTTATCGGCATCAGCCGCCTGTGCGAAACGCTCTTTCCCAGCCAGCGAAGCCGCCATCAAGCAGACAACGGCGACAAATAAGTTCATATTCATTGGATCACTCCCATTTCGGGCGGAATTGCCTGCCCGTCGATTAGTGTATCGCGCAGGAGACGGCAAATCGAGCAGGGGCTGCCGAAGAAAATCGACCATCATCTATCCGCAGAAACGCTACATGAGCGGGCTTAGCAAATGGGCGGCTGCATCGCCCAACTGCGACAAGTAGGAGCGGCGCTGCACGTCTTCGTGGGTGATTTCGCGGCTGTGTTGCAAATTACGAGAAAATAAATCGAGCAATCGATGAGCCAGCGGCTTGCTGCGCGCCAGGCAACTGGCTTCAAAATTCAAGCGGAAGCTGCGAACATCGATGTTGGCGCTGCCGACAATCGATAAATCGTCGTCAATGACCACGCTTTTAGCGTGCAAGATGGTCGGCAGATATTCGTACAATCGCACACCGGCGGCCAGCAAATCGGGATAGTACGAGCGGCCGGCCCATTGCACAATCCAAGCATCGCTTTTGGCCGGCACCAACACGCGTACATCGACCCCGCGATAAACCGCTGTTCGCAGGGCGGCCATGGTGCTTTCTTCCGGAATCAAATAAGGCGTAGTGATGTACACGCGCTGCTTGGCTTGCGCCAGCGATAGAAATAATGCGTCATGGGTAAAGTTATGCGGAGTGTGCGGGCCGCTCGCCAGAAGGCTGCACACTGCGTGGGCATCGTCCGGCGGCGGCAGCGCCGCCTGGCCTTCCGGCGTTTGCCATTGGCAGAAAATTTGCGGCGCGACAATTTCGCGCCCGGTGGCAAAGAACCAATCTTCCGCAAAAGTTTCCTGCAATTGGTCGACCACCGATCCTTCTAATTGCAACGCCAAATCGTGCCAGCCGGAAGTGTATTCGTCGCCGATGTTGATGCCGCCCAAAAATCCCGTGCAGCCATCGGCGAGCACAATTTTGCGATGATTGCGGAAGTTGATGGTCGGCCTTGTGCTCCAGAGCGTTAGCGGCAAGAAAAAAGCCACTTCGCCGCCGGCCTCTTGCAATGGCCGCATCATCTTCCGCCGCCGGGCAAATCGGCTTCCCAAACCGTCCAGCAATAATCGCACATGCACGCCGGCCTTCGCCTTTTCGATGAGCATGTCGCGCCACGCGCGGCCCGTGGCATCGTCGTTCCAAATATAAAACGAAATGTGAATATGTTGTTTGGCGGCGCGAATGGCTGCTTCGATGGCCGGATACGCTTCGGCGGCATCGATCAATAAACGCACCCGATTGTCGATGGTGGGCGGAAAGACCCATTCGGCTTCTTCCACAGGCATGAAGCGAATCGGCAGCAGGTCCAGCGGCGAAGCAGCGGCGGTTGATTCATCGCGAACCTGAGTCAGCGCAAAGGCAGTTTTTGCCGCCGCTCTGCGCCGTTTGCGCCGCTGTCGCTCCAAGTGCTTGCGGCCAATGGCCCACCACAGAAAAATTCCGATTCCGGGCAAGGCAAATAATACGAGCAACCAGCTAACCGCCGAGTGTGGCTTTCCCCGCCGTTGAAGCAAAACGGACGGAACACTGGCGATTGCCAGCAGGTAACTTAGCGACAAGATCAGCAGCCACCAATCGGTCGACCACCGCAGGACCGCCAGCAAAAAAAGGTTGGGCATCATGGCGGAGCAAGTTTAGCATGTGCAACCTGCATTGGCGGTGTTTCACCGAGAATGATAGTGTTTGACAATTCAGGCGCAGGAAAATCAATTGTATCAGGATTTTTTTGTCCTGGCGCTACTGACTGGTGCCAGACGTGGCAATTTAGAACGGATGCAGTGGGCGGATTTACAACTAGATAGCGCCTTGTGCACATTCCGCATACAAAAAACGATCAGCCCGTTATTGTGGGCCAATGTCCGCCTGCCCGAGGCATCGGAAACTACGCCGGAGAATGACGTGTTCGAATTGTCGGCCCCGACCGTGAGGAGATCTGAGCCAGTCGTGCCGAAGGTTGTCACGCTGCCTGCGCCCGCCAATGAGCCGACAATTTGGGCAAACCCGCCCAAATTGAACGTCGTGGTTCGGGTGCGTTTACGCTGGGTGGTGCGAATAACCTTTACCGGAGGCCTGAGTATCGACCGCGGTACTGTGGCAATGAGCGGAGGGTCGCTTCTGGGCACCGTCGTGAATTCGGCGACGTTCTCGTCTATAACGCAGTCACATTTGGCGGCCGATTGATCAACGCCGGAGTCGCCGTGTTCAACTCGGACTTCGACGCTGGCAATGGGATGGAAAACAATGCCAATTTTTCGATTCCTTCTGGCCGCACTTTGACGCTCGGGGGCCTTGGCCTCGATAACGAAGGCACGCTGACCATGGCCGGCGGTATGCTGTCCTTCAGCACCGTGGCTAGCGCCGCGAACATCAACCGCGGAACGTTCTATTTCTCCAGCACTGTTCCCTTTAATCTCAACGGCGCGACATTCACCAATTCCGGCGCCATGAGCCTCCGCGGAGGCCTTGTCAGCGGCGCGATCGGAACAACGAACTATTGAACCGGGGTTCCGAATCGCAGTAAAATCCGGTGCTGCGTTAGTCCAATCCAGGGTATCGGTGCCGGCCAACGCCACTCGACTTGTAACCAAAAGTCGGCTGGCTCTAGCGGTACCTTCTGATTTATGCTGACGGTGATTTTGAAGCGATCACAATAGGTTCACCACCGATGAGCCGATTCACTCCGAAAAGTGTCATTTGCCTGCGAGAATATAGCTGGCAAAAGTTCTCCGCCGATTTAATCGCGGGTCTGACGGTCGGCATGGTGGCACTGCCGCTGGCGATGGCATTTGCCATTTCGTCAGGTGTATCACCCCAAGCTGGTATTTATACGGCCATCGTGGCTGGGTTCTTAATCTCCGCGTTCGGCGGCTCGAAAACCCAAATTGGCGGCCCCACGGGAGCGTTTGTCGTGATCGTGTATGGCATCGTTGCCAAATATGGCATCGACGGCTTGTCCGTTTGCACTCTGATGGCGGGGTTAATGTTGGTGGTGCTCGGCGTGACAGGTTTGGGAAGTACGATCAAATATATTCCAAGACCAGTGATCGTCGGATTCACGAACGGCATCGCTGTTCTCATTGCCAGCACGCAGATCAAAGACTTCTTTGGCTTGCAAATCGACAAAGTGCCGGGTGAGTTTGTAGGCCGATTGGAGGTATTGGCCACTCACTTTGCTACGATCTCCTGGACAGCCACGGCTCTGGCATCAGCAGCGATTGTGTTAATCCTATTGTTTCGCCGATTTGTCAAGCGAATTCCCGCTTACATCGTGGCACTGGTGCTGGGAACGGCAATCGTTGGAATTGCCGGTTTGAATGTCGAAACGATTGGCACTCGTTTTGGCGGTATTCCAACTGGCCTACCCTCGTTTACGCTGCCGCGTATTGATTTCCACATGATCGGAGTGTTATTCCCTTCGGCCCTGACAGTGGCTTTACTGGGTGCGATTGAATCGCTGCTCTCGGCGGTGGTTTCGGATCGGATGAGCGGCGACAAGCACAATCCCAATGTGGAACTTATCGGCCAGGGCATTGCGAACTTGGCATCGCCATTTTTTGGCGGTATTCCCGCAACCGGAGCCATCGCCCGTACAGCAACCAATGTCCGGTCGGGAGCAAAGACACCGATTGCCGGAATGATTCACGCAGTTACTTTGTTGTGCATCCTGCTGTTTGCTGCACCATTGGCAAAATTCATCCCGCTTTCGGTTCTAGCCGCGATTCTGCTGGTGGTCGCCTATAATATGGGCGAATGGCATGAAATCCCCAAACTATTAAAGCTTACTTGGGCCGACATCAGTGTCTGGGCCATCACCTTTGGCTTGACCGTGTTTGCAGATCTGACTGTGGCGGTCGAAACCGGGATTGTCCTGGCCGCACTTTTGTATATCCGAAAAGTAACTGGCACGACCACCATCATGCGTGTAACCCCGCAGTACGTTGAGGAAGGCTGGCTAC
>DASRSD010000009.1 GCA_035656635.1 Pirellulales bacterium | reverse complement strand
AGGCTGCGCAGGAGCCGGTCGAGGAAAAACGGCGGCTGGCAGATTTCGTGCTGGATAATTCGCAAGATGTAAGCTATATTCAATCACAGGTCGAACGCTGCTGGCAAACCCTGGTAGGCCCCAAGGCTTAGGAACACGGTTGCCAAACGATTGGCGCACATTCGTCGCTGGTCAACCCTTCTGCAACGTTTGGCTTCCCACCCAAAATCATTGGAAGACCCATCGATAATTATCCCCGCGCCCCAGCGGCGCACTAGCACTCGGCAGCAGGCGGATGGAGGAAAACATCGGCCCTGTCGCACCTCGGCACATCATTCGCACTTCCCATTCATCACATCCCATGGACAACATGAAGTTGTCGGACTGAACGAAGTTAAAACGTCGAAAACGTCGCAGCACCCCTCAGTTGAAAGAGCTGCGGGGTGAGTTTGCGGTTGGTTGTCGCTTGGCGGCTTCGACCGCTGAACCACAAAACGTTTCCGCCTTCGGCAATTCGACACGGCTTGCCATTTCGCTTTTCATCCCGCTCTTCCCACGAATCTTAATTCCTCACTTTTACCCCTGATTTGGTTATGTCGGAATCGAAAACTGCTCACACGTCACGCCAAGGCGGCGGCCCCCACGCTTTTGGCGGCAACCCTCCTGAGGCCGATGGCCGCGCCCGCCGCACGCTAGACGAAATTGAAGCTCAATTGGAAGCCGAAGGAGAGCCTCTTTCGCTGGCCGAGGAAATTGCCGAGCAAGTGGATGCCGGCGAAACCGACATCGTTCACGAGCATTACGAAACGGTAAAGCAGGCTGGCGATATTCACATTGCCGAGCTGCAAAAAATGAGCACCACGCAGCTCATCGAGGAAGCGCGCAAGGAAAATCTGCCGGAAATCGCCGGCATCCGCCGCCAAGATTTGATCTTCAAGTTGTTGAAAGAGCGCGTGAAGATGAACGGCCTGATGTTCGGCGAAGGAACGCTGGAAATTCTGCCCGATGGCTTCGGCTTTTTGCGCAGCCCGGATTACCATTATCTTTCCTGCCCCGACGACATTTACGTTTCTCCCAGCCAAATCCGCCGCTTCGGTCTGCGCACTGGCACGACGGTGGCCGGGCAAATTCGGCCGCCCAAGGAGAACGAACGTTATTTTGCGCTGTTGCGGGTGGAAGCCATCAACGGCGACGATCCGAACAAATTGGGCGAGAAAATTTTCTTCGACGATCTTACCCCGCTGCATCCCGACAAGCGAATTGTGCTGGAAACCGCAACCGACGAATTGGAAATGCGCGTCGTCGATTTAATTGTGCCTATCGGGTTTGGTCAGCGCGGGCTGATTGTCAGCCCGCCGCGGGCCGGCAAAACCATTTTGCTCCAAAAAATGGCGAAGGCGGTGCTGCAGAATTTTCCGGATGTGTACGTCATCATGCTGCTGATCGACGAGCGGCCGGAAGAAGTGACCGACATGGAGCGGCAAGTGAAGGGCCCCCAGTGCGAAGTAATTAGCAGCACGTTCGATGAAGATTCCGCCCGGCACATTCAAGTGGCGGACATGGTCATCGAAAAAGCCAAGCGCATGGTCGAATTCGGCTACGACGTGATTATTTTTCTCGATTCCATCACGCGTTTGGCCCGGGCCCACAACTCCGAGTGTCCCAGCTCCGGCCGCGTGCTTTCCGGCGGCGTGGATGCCAATGCGCTGCAGCGGCCGAAGAAGTTTTTCGGCTCGGCCCGCAAGGTGGAGGAGGGGGGCTCGCTCACCATTTTGGCTACGGCCCTGGTCGACACCGGCAGCCGCATGGACGAAGTAATTTTTGAGGAATTCAAAGGGACCGGGAATTTGGAAATTGTGCTGGACCGGTCGTTGGTCGATAAGCGGATTTGGCCTTCGATCGATATTTCCAAAAGCGGCACCCGCCGCGAAGAAATGCTGTTGGACCCGGAAGAACATCGTCGCATCAGCATTTTGCGCCGCGTGCTACATGACATGAACCCGCCCGACGCCATGGAATTTCTCACCGGCCGGTTGCAAAAGTGCAAAACCAACGGCGAGTTTCTGATGAGCATGAACATGAAGGGGTGAGGGGCGAGGGACGAGGATTGAGAGCCGAGGGACGAGGGGCACGGGACGAGCAACGGGCAACGCATAGCGTAATTGCCATCGCTTAGCCCGGACGGCCACGTCGGCTGCGGCAGGCAAATGCACATCGCCGCACTTCACGCTGACTAGGGCACCTTGATTTCGATCGTCTGCGTCCCTTCTTTCACTTCCTGCGCCAGCGGCGTGGAGGCAGCCTGCGTGTATTCCGGCGCCTTGGCCACAGGCTCGTTAGAAAGATGGCGTAGCTACGAATGTGCCACGGTAGCTTGCGACCGCTGTCGCCGATTGATACAAACTTATCAAAAGGGGGGGATTCCCTCTTCGCATTTTGCTCCTTCAACGATCCTAGCCATGCTCAAAACCACGGGCCGCGCAAGCAGATGGCACAAATGGCAGTACCAACGAACATTGTCCGCAAACGAAATCGCAGCTTGAATCGCATCCCCACATCATCTCCGATTCGCCTGGCAAAGCCTGATCGCCAAGGGTAGTGACTCAGTCTAATCCTGGGAATTTTGGTACGGGTAGGCCAGCTCAAAATTATTGAGTAGATACGGCACGGAGCTGAAGCCCAGCTCCCAGGCACAGCGCAGCTCCGGCTGATGCAAAGAGAGCATATGCCGCGATCGACCAGCGCGCCGATTCCAAGTGCAGTTCATCGCTTAACGCCCGTTCACGCTGCTCTATTTCTCGCGCCTGTTCGGCGGACACCACCGATGGATACTCGTTCCGAAGTGGATGAAGGGCCGGGGCGAGGGCAGACTGAAGGCCAGTCACCATCGCCTGGCGCCGCGTCCACAAGCCTGCGCCCAGTAACGCTGCCGTACAGAGCACTGCAATGAGAAGTGGGCGATATGATTTCACGCCCCCATCATACCCGGTTCGCCTGGCAAAGCGTGAGCGCTAGGAGTTACCGGTCCGTTTGAAATTCTCTGGACGGTCTAACCCTGGCAATTATGGCTGGCGCAGATTTTCCAAGTGATTAACCCGGCGTTGTCTCGCCGAGCCATGGCTACCGGTTATTGTTCGGACCACCGCATATGCCAGTGCGATTGCCGGAAACCCATACAAGCCAAATTCACCGGTCTCGACGTGGTTTGAGAAGAGAGCCGACAGCACAAAGATGAGCCAAATGGTTCCGTACGCGGCTGCGAAGTGACCGTAAAAGCGAATCAATTTCATCAGGCACCTTTGAGAAAGCGAACCAGCTCACAAATTGTAACCCACACCCGATTTGCTTTGCAAAGCGTGCCGGTAGGTTTGCAGCCAGTTTTCTGGCCTAAAAACATCGAGTCGCCCAAAAACTAAGAATCCTGCCCAAAAACTCATGTCGCGAATTAAAAACGGTTCGGCACGAAGATCACTACCATGCAAAACGCTGCTACCCCGCCAAAAATTACAGCCCCCAGCAGTTTTCTTTTGAATAGCGCGCCGGCACTCCCGCCGATTGCGGCCAAGAAGCACACGACTAATAGACTGGCAGCCGCGCGCGCCAACCAAACCGGAGCCAGCGGGCCCAGTCTTTTGATGCCGAGCCCGCCGAAGAAATAAATTCCGGCTGAAACCAACAATAGACCCACGAACCACAGAAAATCATTGCGATTGATCGGAGGCTTCATACCCGCATGATAGCCGAGAAGGAGGGCCCTAGACTCTTTTCGCGTTCCGGATCAGTAGATTCAATTGGACGTTCCATCCCCACATCATACACGATTCACATTACAAAGCGCGCTAGGTATGGCTTGGCGGCTTAAAGGCGATGTATCGAATTGGTTCCGTCGGTCGGTTGAGATATAATCTTTCCATGACCAATTTTCACGGCGAAATAACTGGTACGGCCGGGCGATTTGCGATTGTTGTCTCGCGATATAATGAGGCTATCACGGCGAAGTTGCTGGCCGGGGCGCAGGCCACGCTAAAATCGGCGGGCGTGGCCGAAGAGGCGATCGATGTGGCCTGGGTTCCGGGAGCGTTTGAAATTCCGTTGATCGCCGACAAAATGGCAGACAGCGGGAAGTACGCCGCCGTACTCTGCCTGGGCGCGGTCATTCGCGGCGATACCACGCACGATCAGCACATTAATCGGGCCGTAAGCTTAGGAATTATGGAAGCGAACTTGCGGCACGGCGTACCGGTCTTGTTCGGCGTGCTGACGTGCGATACGGTGGAGCAGGCGCTGGAGCGCTCCGCCGAAAGCGTGCCGCACCAAATCACGGCGAGCGGCGTAGCCAACAAAGCAGCAGCCGGCGGCGTAAAACCGGCGCCCACCAAGGCGGTTGTCAGTAACAAAGGAGTAGAATGTGCCACGGCCGCTCTGGAAATGGTGAGCCTGCTGCGAAAACTCCCCCAGCGATAAAATAGTTCTCCCGCGATTTCACGGATGGTCAGCTAAGTTTTCTAGGTCACTGAATCGGGCCTTCATCGACCGGTTCGAAAGCCCCTAACCCGCATTTTTTCGTTCCTTGCATCCATGGCCAAGCGATCTAAAGCTCGAGAAGTTGCCCTGCAAATTTTATATCAGGACGATTTGAACGCCGGCGCGAAGCCGACGGATCGGACGGACTTTTTGCGCTCGCGCTTGCAGGAAGATGAAGATTTGATCGCCTTCGCCCAATCGCTGATTGACGGGGTGCGGCGCAATCGGCCGGAATTGGATGCGCTGCTGGTGAAGACCGCGGAAAATTGGAGCCTGGAGCGAATGGCGGCGACCGATCGGAATGTGCTGCGCCTGGGCGCCTACGAAATTTTGTACGCCGGCACGCCCGGTGCGGTGGCAATTAATGAGGCCCTGGAATTGGCCAAACGGTTTGGGGCAGCGCAAAGCGCACAGTTCGTGAACGGAATTTTGGATAAGTTTATTGAGGGACACGGAAAAAATCCTGCTTAGAAATTCGAGGAATTGAAAACGCATGGGTTTATTAGATCGCTTCAAAAAATCAAGCGCGACAACAGTATCCGCTGACACTGCGTCGGTTTCGGATGAGGCGGTTGCGAAACCGAATTCCGCGGAAACAACTTCCTCCGAAGCGAAACCAGCCCGCGCTGGTTTTTTTTCTCGTCTGACCCAGGGACTGAAAAAGACCAAGCAACTGCTGCAAACCGACATTCGCGACATCTTCAAAGGGGAAGGGCGGCTGGTCGACGATGCCTTTCTGGAAGAATTACGCAGCAAACTGGTCCGCACCGACATGGGGCCACAAGGCGCTAATCAAGTTGCTGAAGAAATCGGCACGCAATTTCGGGCACGCGTGATTCACATGGACGATGCGCTTGACGTCGTCAAAAGCAAACTTAAGGAATTGATGGCCCAAGACGAAGCGCCGCTGAAATTAGCGGCGGCCGGGCCGACAGTCATCATGGTTTGCGGGGTAAACGGCTCGGGAAAAACCACGAGCATTGCCAAGCTGGCGAAGATGTTTTTATCGGACGGCAAAAAAGTGGTGCTAGGCGCCGGCGATACGTTTCGAGCGGCTGCAGTGGAGCAACTGGGCATTTGGGCGCAGCGGCTAGGAGCCAGCGTGGTGAAAGGAGCGCCGGGAAGCGACCCGGCCAGCGTGGCCTTTGCCGCCGTCAAACAGGCCATCGATACCCAGGCGGATGTCTGCATTGTCGATACTGCGGGCCGGTTGCAAACCCAGCAAAATTTGATGGCCGAGCTGAGCAAAATTCACCGCGTAATTGCCAAGCAAATCCCCGAGGCCCCGCACGAAGTGCTGCTGGTGCTGGATGCCACGGCCGGGCAGAATGGCATCAGTCAGGCGCGAGGATTTTCCGATGCGGTAAAATGTACCGGCATTGTGCTAGCAAAGATCGATGGCACGGCGAAAGGGGGCGTGATTGTGCCCATTCGTCAGCAATTCGGCCTGCCGGTGAAATTGGTCGGGGTGGGGGAAAAGGCGGAAGATTTAGCGGTTTTTCGGCCTGAGGAGTTCGTCGATGCCATGTTCGAAGCGGTCGAGCAGCCGTGATGGGCCAACCGATGGTAACGATCGCGTTGATGGAAATACTGGGATCCGAAGCAACTGGGCGACGTTCAATTGGGTTGACGTTCCATTGCTGACAATTTGCCGCCGTAGATTGCGCCCAAGGTGTTGCCGCCTTCAGCGGGCCCAATGCTCTCAACGCCGCGCGTAAGTTCAGCGAGCGTATTCGCGGTGGCCTCTTTTGCTCGCCACAGGCTTATTTTTCTGTGCATTTGCGCAGGCTGCGCTACAATGACGTTCCGACTTTTCTTCGTTTTGCCGACGGCTGCTCGATTCGAGGCTAGGCTGTCAAGGTTGCTGCATTCGACAAACTTTTCGCAGGCGGAAAAGTTTGTCAACGTTCTCTTCGGCATGAACGTCAAGGTCTTACTTTTTTAGAATTTCTTCGGGCGCACGGCCACGCGTGCCACAATTTTCGGAAGAATTTCATTCGCGGCAGGGCCGATAGCTAATCGTGGTATCGGAGCCGAAGCAGAAGGCGGCTCTCTCCGTACCATCCCGCCGTGTTAACCGACCTACCATCATGCAGGGCGTGACGGATTCACGCCCGTCCCCCAGCGTCTTTAACGGATTGGAGTCTTGGACCATGAATCGCACAAAACTGGCGATTGTGATCGCCGTGGCCGGTGGTTTTACGACCGCAATGGCCTTCGCCGATACCCCCACACGTTCGTTAACGCCGTCGGCCTATGAGTACGGCAATTACGATTACTACAATGCCTCGCAGCAGGCTGCTCCGGCAGCCCCCGCTCCGGCAGCGCCGGCTGCTCCCGCGGCTCCCGCTCCTAGCGATAGCGGCACTGCGGCTGCTCCGTCGTGTGACACCAGCTGCAATGCCGCTGCTCCGGCGTGCTCCAGCTCTTGCAACTCTTGCAGCAATGGCTGCGGTTGCGACACTTGCTGCGATTGCAACGGCTGCTGCCACGAGAAACTCCCACACTGGCTGCACTGCTGCTGCAAACTGCATCCGTGCATGTGCTGGTGCGACAGCTGCCCGTTAACTTGCCCCGACGTCACAACTTGCCACTTATTCGATGATTGCTGCTGCTTGAAAGAAAAAGAAAGCACACTGACCGGCTGGGTTTCCGGCGGCATCATGGGCAACAGCGAGAATCCGGCCAGCAACTTTAATGGCCCAGTGACCTTTGCAGACCGTGATGATGGCGAGCTCAATCAGGCTTACGCCGTGCTACAACGCACGAAAGCTGACTTGAGCAAGAACTGCGGTTGGTTTATCGGCGGCGATATCGACTTCATGTGGGGAAGCGATTACATCTACACCACGGCTGCCGGCTTGGACGGCACCTCGCGCGGCAACGTTCCCCGCTGGAATACCAGCGCCAACAGCTTCGACTACGGCTTGGCCATGCCGCAATTGTATGCTGAGACCGACTACGACGATCTCCGGATTAAATGGGGTCACTTTTATACCATCATTGGTTACGAAGTGGTCCCCGATATCGGCAACTTCTTCTACACGCACGCCTACACCATGCAATATGGCGAACCGTTCACGCACACCGGCGTGTTGGCCAGCCGCAACATCAACGACAACTGGGCATGGAGCGCGGGCGTAGTGGCCGGTTGGAACGATTTCACGCTGGAAGAAGGCGCCCAGTTCCTCGGCGGCATCACGTATACCGACAAGGATTACGGCAGCCTGGCTTTTTCGATCATCACGGGTGATGAGAGCACTGTGAATACTTCGGGTACGGGACCGTTTGCCAATCGTACTATGATCAGCACCGTGTGGACCCGCAACCTTACCAGCCGTTGGACTTATGTGTTCCAAAACGATGACGGTTGGCAAGCCAATGCGACCGACGCCACTGGCTCGAACACGGCTACCTGGTACGGCGTCAATCAATACTTGTTCTACAAAATCAACTGCTGCTGGACTCTCGGCTGTCGGTTTGAGTGGTTCAAGGATCAGAATGGCTTCGTCGTGACGGAACCGATTCGGGCCGTCGATAATGGCGATCCGTTCTTCAGCGGATTTGCAGGCAGCTTCTACGAAACGTCGATTGGCTTGAACTACAAGCCGAACGGCAACTTCTCGCTGCGTCCGGAAATTCGCTACGACTGGTACACGGGTGCTCCTGGCGCGGCTTCCACAGGCGGAACGGCTGAGCCATACAACGATGGAAACAGCAAGAATCAGTTCTTGTTCGGTTTGGATGCCATCTACCAGTGGTAAGTTGAGTTCGATCTCGGCTTCAATCGAAGCCGGTTAGCATGACAGTTCCAAAGCCCACGGGATAAAACCCGTGGGCTTTTTTTGATTTGTCCAGGGGTTGAAAACTTACTTCCATGGTTAACTGGGCGGGGGGTGCGGGTGGCAAATTCCATTGGCATCTTATTGCCAAAGGTGCACATCATTCTGCGCGGCCGCGCAGCGAGGCTTGCCTGCAAAGCGGGCAGGATTGCGAGCATGCGGATGGAAGCCAAATAGATTTGCAGTTGTTCGGATGTTTCTAAGTCCCTATCCGACAACCTTGTACTGTCGCCCCGCCACCATCTTCGGCCCGATACTTTCGGAGTTGGCATAGCGCTTGCAGAAGGCACAACAACCAAAAACGTGGGGCTCGCCGGTTTGCGAAACGGTGAACTGGCGAGCCTCTTCGAGATCGATACCGGTTGGTTTGAACAATGTCGGAATTCCGACGGGCCCGGAATTCCGAAGCGAAACAGAAATCAAAGAATGCCATGGCTTTCCGCAGGCGTTCTTTTGCGACGTGTGGTGTGGCAGTGCGTCATGATGACGCCAGAAGCGCGTGTGTGGGGTATCACGGGCTGTTTGCAGAAGAAAAGTTGGGCGTTCAACTGCCAAGCAGCTCGTGATACCTATTTTAACTTTCCGAAATGATCGATCCGTGGAAATGCGAGGTCGGCTAGCGCGCCCCGCTGGCTTTGGGGAAGCCAAGTACAAATTAGCCGCCTGCACTCTCCAAGCTGAATCAGGTAGCCTAAATCTCGTTCTGCCGCTTCCTGGGCGTGTCTGGCAGCTGCGATTCAACCCAATCATTTGAAAAACTTCCGGCTCATGCCTGGGCCAGAAGGATGCCCCAATGGCTTGGGTAGGCGCTCCGCCTAGCCTGCTCAAGCCGGGGCATTTTTTATGCGCTGACTGGCTCCGAGGTCGGGCTTGTTGCAGCGGCGCCCGTCTACTAACATCGTATTTAGTAACTACTTTGATCGTTCCGTGGTCTTCGGTCACGACGCTGAAAACTATTCAATCGGTGCGAACCAATCCATGAAGCTGATCATTGCCATCATTCAGCCTAGCCGACTGGAGGCCGTCAAAGCGGCACTTACCGAAGTCGAGGTGTTCCGCCTAACGGTGATGGATGTGCAAGGCTTTGGACGGCAAAAGGGGCACGCCGAACTGTATCGCGGCCACGAAATCAGCGTGAACTTGCTACGCAAGGTGCAACTGCAAATCGCCGTGAATGAGAATTTCGTCGAGCCCACGATCAACGCCATTATCAAGGGGGGCCGGACAGCGCCCAATGGCGAAATTGGTGACGGCAAAATTTTCGTGCTGCCTTTGGAAGATTGCATCCGCATCCGCACCGGTGAACGGGGCGGAGAAGCCATCTAGCAGGCCCTTAGCTTCCCCGCGGCCACCAGCGGCAGAGCAAAATACCGCCGAAAAATAGCAGCATCAGTGGCACGGCCAGAAAGAAAATGCTGTACGGGTCGCCCGGCGTCAAGACCGCGGCAATCACCCAGATGACGAGTACCGAAATTCGCCAATTGCTCAAGTAGGAGCGGATGGTGAAGATCCCCACGCGCTCCAAAAACAGCATCACCAGCGGCAACTGGAACGCCAACCCAAAGCCCAGGGGCAGAAACAGCACGAAGCTAAGCCACTCGCTGATTCGCGGCTCTGGATCGATGCCCATCGAGCGGTTAAAGCTGAGGAAAAACTTCAAGATCGGCGGAAACACGAAGTAAGACATGTATACGCCCAGCAAAAATAGCCCCAGGCTCATCGGCAAGTAGACGCGCACCAGCTTCTTTTCTTTGGCATACAATCCAACGGCGACGAATGACCACAGTTGATAAAAAATCCACGGGCTGGCAATCACAAAGCCGGCAATCAGAGCCGCCTTGAGCCAAATCATGAAGGGTTCTTGCCCACTGAGGCTTTTGGTATGGGTGCGCGGATCGTTATCGAGCTTGTGCCACAGCAGCACTTCTCGCAGTCCCATCGATGGGCTGGCCTGCGGTTGAGAACCAGCCGCGGGTTGTTGAGGGGCAGGCGAAACCAGCGACGGTTGCTGTAACGCGGGCGCAGGTTGAGGAACTAAATCAGGGCGCGTTTTTCCGAATGTCTCGGCCAATTGTTGGGGATCGACATACACACGCTCGAATACCATTCCTTCCGCTTCCACGCGCGCAATGTCGGCCTCGCTAGGATTGGAATTCATTTTGTGCAGTTCATCGATGGCGGCACTGCGGTAATACGCTTGCAGCGCGTTTTCCAACGGACTTTGGATGAATCGCACAATCGAGTCAGCCAGAAAAAACCCCAGCAATGAACCGACCGCTAAACCAATGATTGCTCGCCACAAACAGCTGCGCAGCTCTAGCAAATGTTCCCCGAAGGTCATTACGGAGCCTTTGAATTCGTCGTCGTGCAGCTTGCTCATAGTGACGGCGACGGCGGGGACAATGGGTTCAATGATGAAATGGTCTTCAATCCACGTTTTATCGCGAATGGCTGGGGACGAACAAAATAAGTCCCCAGCGGCTCAAATTCCTGGGTTCGACCTGCCAAGATCCTCTGTGCCGAACGACGACCTCGACCGAGCCACCCACGTTTTCCTTCAATTCAAGCGGAAACGTCAAATCCCCGACTGCTGAAACTTCCATCATATTACGCCCCACCGCAAGCGGGCAGCGGCCTAAACCGGCCAAGCGCTGGCGGTTAGCCGGCCAGCAGTAGCCGCCTATAATGACTCTGGCAATTTTGCGGCCAAGGGATAGAATTGCAGGAGGTTGTGGTGGAGAGCGGTCAATCTTAGCCCGGCGCCGGAATTTGTGGCGCAAACTCAGGAGGGCCAACATGTCGACCAGAACTTTGACCAACAGTTGGTGGTGGTGGTGGGTAATCGGCGCGGCCGCCATTGTGTGGGCCATTTCGGCGAGTGTTGCGGCGGCGGCTTCCAAAGTACCGGTTCGCACGGCCGATCAACCTATTATGCAGGCTGATATTGGTCCGTCCGATGCGCCGGTGCGCAACGCCATTCTTACGATGAAAGATCGAACAGAAATCAAAGTTCAACCCGCGCGTTGGGGTTACGGCGGCTATTACGGATACGTGCCGTATTATGGGTATTCCCCCAGCAGGTATGCTGGGTACTATCCGCCGTACTATTCTTCGTATTACTATCCGGCACCGTACACAACCTACTATGCTCCCACTTATTATTCAGCAGCACCCGGTCCGTATTATTCCGCCGCGCCGTTTTTCTATGCGGCGCCGGTCTATCGTTTTCCACGGCGAGCATTTGTCGGCGCGTACTATTGGTGAGCAGGAGCGGCTTTGATCACTCGGTTGTGTGCTACTGTTGGCTTTCCAACAGCGCAGCTGGCACAGAGGTGGAAAACCCCGTCCGGACGTCTGTGGCATTATCCTAGGCCACACGCTTGAATGCGTCGGGCAAGAAGCGGAGCAAATCGCTGGCGATCAGCGAAACTTGGCCCAGCGCTTCGGCCGCCAAATCGCCGGCCAGTCCGTGCACATGAACGCCCAATTGAGCGGCCTCAAACGGCGATAAACCTTGCCCCAACAGCGCCGTGATAATTCCGGTTAGCACGTCACCGCAACCACCAGTGGCCATGCCTGGATTGCCGGTATTGTTTAAGTACAGTTCTCGGCCATCGGTCACAATGGTGTGGTGCCCTTTGAGTACCACAATCACCTTCCCGCGGATCGCAAAATCTTTGGCACGATCTTCCCGCTCTGCCGGATCAAGCCTGGCAATGCCCGCCAGCCGCGCAAATTCGCCCGGATGCGGTGTGACAACTCTCGGGCCGGCATGCCGCGAAAACAAATCAGGTTGTGTGGCCAAGGCATTCAGCGCGTCGGCATCGAACACCATTGGCTGCGCGAATTCAAAGTACATGCGACCCACAAGATAATCGACATCGGGCGTCACTTGCATGCCCGGCCCACAACCAATGGTCGTGCATTTGGCGGCCACTTCGGCAATTCGCCGATGGGCGGTTTTCGCCAAGCGGCCTTGCTCATCGCACGGCAATGGCACCGTCATGTACGAGGGTTCAAAGCCGGCAACAATTGGCTGACAGGCTTCGGAAGTGGCTATCGTCACAAGACCAGCCCCGCTGCGGAGCGCAGCCATGCCGGAAAGTGAAATTGCTCCCGCCATTCCCTTAGATCCGCCTACAAGCAGTGTGTGGCCAAACGTTCCTTTGTGGCTATCGGGCGCACGCGGCGGCACTTTAGGCAGCGGCGGGGAAGACATAAGCGTGGTCCAAAGTTCGGGACTCAGAATGTCGGAACAAAGGAATTATGCTGTGCAATGGCGGAAATGCGAACAGCCGCAGGCCCCAATTTTAGCTGATGGAAAGCACCGGTTATGCCGATCGTGCCGCCGTGCCGTGAGCAATTAACCCGGCGACATAACCGGCTTTGAACCCGGCATCGACATTTACCACCGTGACGTTTGCCGCGCAGCTGTTAAGCATGCTTAATAATGCGGCTAGCCCCCCGCAACTGGCTCCGTAACCCACGCTGGTGGGAACTGCAATCACGGGGCAGGGGACATATCCGCCTACCACGCTGGGCAGCGCGCCTTCCATGCCGGCCACAACAATCACAGCCGCTGCTCCGTCGAGCAAAGGCAATTTTTCCGGCAAGCGATGCGGTCCAGCCACGCCGACATCCTGAATCAGCGTGGTTTCCACCCCCATCCATGACAATGTTTCCCGCGCTTCTTCAGCCACGGGAATATCGGTAGTTCCCGCGGTGACAATGGCGACGAACGGTTTTCGCTTTGTATCTGGCGAATCCGAACTCGACGGTGCCCAGCCCGGCGCCTTGGCCGGTTTTTTGACCGACACACGAAATGTTCGCCCAACTTCGTTGTATTTTGCCGCAGGAAACCGTTTGCCAAGCCCCGCTGCAACCTCGGGAGCAATGCGTGTGGCCAGTACGTCGATGCCTTCGTCCAGCATCCGCTCGAACAGCCGCTCCAACGTGGCCAATGTTTTCCCTTCGCCAAATACTACTTCGGGATAACCGCAGCGGCGGCGGCGATCGAGGTCCAGTTGCACATCGCCCAAATCCGCCGTTTTTGGCTGGATGAGGCTGCGCAAGAAAACATCCAACGACAACTCTCCACGCTGCAACCGCTCCGCCAGTTGTTGCGTGTGCGTCGTGTCCGTCGTTCCGAGAATGGCTGGTTTCCGCTCCATTCCCTCATCGTAGCGAACCGGCTGGCGGCTTTCGATGGGGGAACAATTCAACTTGGAGTGGGTGCCACCCATGCAGAGGCGGTTCCTCGCTAACGACCGGCAATCACGCACTGCACGAACGAGGGAGGCACCAATAGATAATTGCTGCTGTTGCCGAGAATGGCATCCGCCTTGAATTCGTCGAATCCGCACAATTCGGCGCGATTTCCCAACAGCAATTGGAGCTGCGCCATTTCCAGAAATGATTTGAGGTTAATGTTCGTGCCCCATTTATTGGATGGCTGGCTGCAAAACGGCTGCACGTCGATGAACAAATCGGCCGTCATGATCAATCTCCCTTGTGGTCGCAAGAGGCGTTTGACCTCGTGTGCGAATCCACAAACATCCGCCGGGCTAAAATGCTCCAACGCCGAGAGACTCAGAATGACATCGAACGATTGATCCGGCAATTTTGCCGCTTGAATGGTAGTGGAAATCAATCTCACTGGCGCGCCAAAGATACTGCACATCCGGCGATGAGTGCCGGTGGGCAGCTCAAACCCCACACCTTCGGCTTCCAGACCAGGGTCAACGTTCGTTACCTGGTGTCCCTGTGAGGCCAGGGTAAATTGCAAGCCAGACAGGCCGCCGCCTACTTCCAGAATGTCCAAGTGCTTTCCAAGCTTGTTGATTTCCGCCGCCGCCCAGGGATATTCGAACACGCGCGTGGCGTTGTTGGTTTGGCAACTGAATGGTCCCCGGTATTTGATATCAAGCCACGAATTGCGAAGGGACCGCGGCAAAAACCTGCGGCGGCCAAACGGTGCGTGCCACCTTCGGTTCCACGCTTTAAAATCCGGTGGCAACTCGCGGGGTGCTAGCATAGGTGAAAAGTGAAGTGCTCATGGTTGGTGGCCTGCGGCTCTCGAAAACAATCAAGTGTTTAGGCGCCGGTTCACTACGGCGAGCTGACAGTTTCCAGAGCATAAAGATCTTCGTTTCTTTTGTGAATGCCAACCACGGCCACGACAGTTGATTGAACGGCCACAACCATCGCATGAATTTTCCGGCCAATCCTAAAAATTGCTTCACTGTTCGTTCTTGGGTGGAAGAAACGCCTCGGAGTCGATGTGAAATCCGTTGATCTTCCAACCCCCGCCGTTTCTGAGAAGTTGAACGTGGATGGTGGCGGAGCCCTTTTCAAAATCAGCCGGAATGGTGTAATTACCGGTCGTTTCCGATCCATGGTTTGTCGAGGTATTAACAATGATTTCTCCGTGCGGTTTGTCCAGATGCTTAAGCGCACCAAGCTGCCGAAACATCGTGAACAGCCGCTCGATGCCATCCGACGACTTTGCCGCGGAGATCAGCTCAGGAGTGGCCGCATCGATCAACTCTTGAGAATTCCAATGCTCAACAATTTTGGGCACCTCGGTCTCAAGATAGGCTGTTGCCTCGCCGCTAAGTTTGAAAGCCCGAGGAAGGAAAACTGCAAATGCGAGGATGATGGCAATAATGATCACGCCAAAAACGACGCCCAGACAGGTAAATAGCTTTCGCATATCGCCATCCTAAAGAGTTCATCCCCGTTCGATCTGACAACATTCGAAAAAGGAACTGACGGACAATTGTTAGTGATCGGACGAGGAAATTACCATTAGTTGATGTTTCCATCCGGTAAGAAATACGACCTCGCCACCGGTTATCGGTTTGATTCTACTCGATTTCATCTTGCCATGCGCGACGCCGCATGTTAGCAATTTGGCAGCCACCTAAAGGATTTGCAACCAGACGATACCGAGGAAAATTACCCCATGGAATACTTTGCCTCCCGGCGCGACCGGCTGCGCAAGCTGCTCAGCAAAGCCAGCGTTGATACGCTATTGGTTACCAATTATCCCAATGTCACTTATCTGACAGGCTTCACCGGCGATGATAGTTATCTGTTGATCACGCGCAGTGGCGAGGTGCTGATTAGTGATGCACGCTACACGACGCAATTGGAGGAAGAGTGCCCCAGATTGAATTTGCACATCCGGCAGCCGGGCCAAGCGATGCTCGATGGCACGATGAAGGTGCTCAAACAAGCCAAAGTATCACGGCTGGGGGTCGAAGGGGATTCGATGACCGTCGGCTATCATCAGCGGCTGGCCGAAAAGGCAGAGAAGGTAGAGTTCGTCACCACCTCCGGTCTGGTCGAACAACTGCGGATGATCAAGGATAAAGAGGAGATTGCCGAAATCCGCCAGGCGGTGGCAATTGCCGAAAAGGCGTTTGCCGTTGTCCGGGCGGCGCTGCGGCCGGAGCAAACCGAAAAGGAAATTGCCGACGCGCTGGACAGCCAGATGCGGCTGTTTGGCGGTCGCGGCGCTAGTTTTACGCCGATTGTGGGCGTGGGAGATCGGGCCGCTTTGCCCCATTATCGACCCGGACTGCGAAAAGTGGGGGATGCCGATTTCATTCTCATCGATTGGGGCGCTCTGGGCCGGCTGTACATGAGCGACTTGACCCGAACTTTGGTGACCGGTAAAATCCCGCCCAAACTCCAACGGATTTATGAAGTTGTGTTGCAGGCGCAACTCACGGCCATCGACGCCATTCGTCCGGGACGAACTTGCGGAGAAATCGATGCCGCGGCCCGCAATGTGATTGAAAAAGCCGGCTATGGGAAGCAGTTCGGCCACGGACTAGGACACAGCCTGGGGCTGCAAATTCATGAGGATCCACGCTTCAGCAGAAAACAAACGATGAAGCTGGAGCCGGGAATGGTCATGACCGTCGAGCCGGGCATTTATCTGCCAGGTTTCGGTGGCGTGCGGATTGAAGACGACGTGCTAGTCACCCGCGGTGGTTGCGAAGTGCTGACCAGCGTGCCCAAGCAGTGGCACGAAACGATTGTGGCAGTGAATTGAAACCGAAAATCAAACAGCGACACCCTGTGGTGGAGCCAAATCCGAAATACACCATGTCCAACCCCGGGTCAGGCGCTGGCGACATTTTCGATGTGAAAAAAGTGCGCCGCCTCATCGAGCTGATGAAGGAGCACGACCTGGCCGAAATCGACCTGCGGCAGGGAGATCAGCGTGTTCGGCTGCGAAGGGGTGCGGAACCAATTGTCGGCATGATGGCGCCGCCTTATCTAGGCGCTTTGCCGGCGGCGGCGAGCAGTTCTTCGTCGGCTCCGTCCATGGCGCCGACCGCTGCGGCTGATAGTGCCGACATGGCAGTGATCAAAAGCCCAATGGTGGGCACGTTCTATTCCGCTTCCGGCCCTGAATCGCCGCCATTTGTGAAAGTGGGCGCCCATGTCGGCCCCGAAACCATTGTGTGCATCATTGAGGCCATGAAAGTGTTCAATGAAATTCCAGCGGAAATTTCCGGCCAAGTGGCGGCCGTGCTGGTGGAAAACGGCGCGCCCGTGGAATTCGGCCAGCCGCTATTCAAAATCGATACGAGGAAATGAGGCCCAGCAAACCGGCGACGCGCATCTGGCGGCTGGCTTCGGCACCTGAAAAAACTCCATCCCCTCGGCGCTTTAGCTTCTCGTGCTAGTTGCTAATCGCTAGTTGCTAATCGCGAATCGCTCCCGCCATGTTCAAACGCATTTTGGTGGCCAACCGCGGTGAAATTGCATTGCGGATTATCCGCGCTTGCCGCGAGTTGGGCATCGAGACGGTGGCAATTTTCAGCGAGGCCGATCGGGGGGCGCACTACCTCGATTTGGCTGACGAAGCCTATTGCGTCGGTCCGCCGAAAGCCGCCGACAGTTATTTGAAAATCGATCGAGTCATCAGCGCGGCGGAAATTGGCAATGTGCAAGCACTGCATCCGGGCTACGGATTTCTGTCGGAAAATGCCCACTTCAACGAAATCTGCCGCAGCTGCAATATCGATTTCATCGGCCCCTCGCCGGAGGCTATGGCCAAGTTGGGCGATAAAAACACGGCCCGCAAAATTGCGCGCGATGCCAAAGTGCCGGTAGTGCCCGGCAGCGATGGGCTGGTGGCTGGCGAAAAGGAAGCGGTGCGGCTGGCACACGAAATCGGCTTTCCGGTGTTGATTAAAGCCACGGCCGGAGGCGGCGGGCGTGGCATGCGGGTGGCGGCCAACGATTTGACATTGAAAAGCGCCCTGCAGCAGGCAGCGGCGGAAGCGGAAGCGGCTTTCGGCAACGCCGGCATATATTTGGAGCGCTACGTGGAGCGGCCTCGGCATGTGGAAGTGCAGATTCTGGCAGACCAGCACGGCAACGCCCTGCATTTGTTCGAGCGCGAATGTTCCACTCAACGACGGCACCAAAAGCTGGTCGAAGAAAGTCCTGCCGCCCATCTCACGCCGGAAACCCGCCAGGCCATGTGTGAAGCCGCCGTGCGATTGGTAAAAGCCGCTGGCTACACCAACGCCGGCACCGTGGAGTTCATCGTCGATCAAAGCGGCAACTTTTATTTCATTGAAGTCAACGCGCGGATTCAGGTGGAGCATCCCGTGACCGAAATGGTGACGGGAATTGATTTGATAAAATCTCAAATCCGCATTGCGGCTGGCGAAAAGTTGTGGTTTAGCCAAAGCGACGTGCAACAGCGGGGTGCGGCATTAGAATGCCGGATTAACGCGGAAGATCCGGCACGCAATTTCCAACCGTGCCCCGGGAAAATTGAGCGACTCATTGCCCCCGGCGGTTTTGGCGTGCGTTGGGATTCACACGCCTTTTCGGGATACACCGTTTCGCCGTATTACGATTCGATGATTGGCAAGCTGATTGTCCACCAGCCGACACGGGCCGGGGCGATCGACACCATGCAACGGGCGCTGGCGGAGCTGGAAGTGCGCGGCATAAAAACTACGGTGCCGTTGCATCAAAAAATTCTCGCCCACACTGCATTTCACGAATGCCGCATCGACACTACGTTTGTGGAGCGGACATTCTTAGGGTGAAGCCAGGCGCGAAGGGTGTGGCATTAAGGCGTGAGATCGCTCGCCTCTTGGCTCGCGGCTAAACCGCAAGCGGATAGACCGATTCCACCGCTACCAGAATTGACGGCGGTTTTCTATACTGTGGGCGCAGTTCACCAATCATGTGTTCGGAGCTTTTATGTCCAGTCCGCTTTCACCCCCACCCCATGCACAAACGCCCATTCATAAAGTTGGCATTGTGTTTGCCGGCGGCCCGGCCCCGGCAGCCAACGCCGTGATTTCTGCCGCTGCAGACTCGTTCATGCGCAACGGCGTGGAAGTCATCGGCATTTTGAATGGTTACTCCAATCTTGTGCAGTTCAATCCTGAACGCCCGCTGACGGAAGGCAAAGATTTTTTGACGATGACGCCCCGTTTAATGCGCCGGGTGCGCAATTCGCAAGGTATTTTGATCGGCACGGCACGGGCCAACCCCGGAAAGCTCGTTTCTCATCCCAGTCATTTTGAAGACCAAGAGAAAGTGAAGCCCCTGCGAACGGTGTATGAGGCATTGTGTTCGCTGAAAATCGATGCTTTAATTTCCATCGGCGGCGACGACACGCTGAAAACTGCCAACAAGCTCAAATTGTTTCAAGATCGACTGCCGGCGGAAGCGCGTCACATTCCCGTCGTGCATTTGCCGAAGACCATCGACAACGACTATACCGGCATCGATTTCACGTTTGGCTATTTCACCGCCGTTGACACCCTGGCCGGCGAAATTCGCAACTTGCTGTACGATGCCGAGGCCACACGCGTGTACTACTTGGCCGAGACCATGGGGCGCAGCGCCGGTTGGCTAGCTTACGGTGCGGCGATTGCCGGCGAAGCCAGCCTGGTAATTAGCGTGGAAGATATTCATGGCGATTACCTGGCGATGGAGGAATCCCAGGATGAGGAAACTGGTCAAACAATCACCCGCGAAATTATGAATGTGGATGCGGTCGTCAAGCGAATCGTCAAATCGATGCGGGTTCGCGAGGAAAAAGAAGGCAAGCAATACGGCGTGATTGTGGTGGCCGAGGGGTTGGCCGAGTATTTGCCGGCTGCGTATCTGAAAGATATTCCCCGCGACGAACACAAGCACATTTCCGTGGCCCAAGTGAATTTGAATCGCCGCTTGGCCAGATATGTGACCGACGAATATAGGAAACAAACCGGAAAGGATCGTCGGGTTATCGGCCTGCAATTAGGTTATGAAGCCCGTTGTTCTCGGCCGCACGCTTTCG
>DASRSD010000008.1 GCA_035656635.1 Pirellulales bacterium | reverse complement strand
ATCCAATCCAGGCCGGGCACTTTGACCAGTTTCCGCAGCAGTTCCGCCAGGCGCGGCTGGCCGTATAAATCGAGACCGTAATACGTGGTATCTTGGGCCACGATGATGAGTTCGCGCACGCCGTCGGCCGCCAGCTCGGCGGCTTCCTCCAGCACTTCTTCCATCGGCTTGGTGGCGTGCTTGCCGCGCATTTTGGGAATTGCGCAAAACGTACACAGGCGATCGCAGCCTTCGGAAATTTTCAAATAGGCAAAATGCCGCGGGGTGATTCGTAACCGGGAACGATCGGAAAATGGGCGCGAAGGCGCCGGCCGGAACACGCTGCGTTGCTCCGCCAGCCGGCCGACCAAACGATCGGCCACTTGCGTTACCTGCTCGCGGCCAAACACGCCGACGATGTAATCTACCTCCGGGCATTTTTCCAGCAGCACTTCTTTTTCGCGCTCCGCCAGGCAGCCAGAAACAATGACGCCCCGGATATCGCCACTCCGCTTCAGTTCCAGCATTTCGTGAATGGTGGAATACGATTCTTCGCGGGCCCGCTCGATAAAGCCACACGTGTTGACGACGACGAAATCTGCCCCCTGCGGTTCGTGCACCAGGCGGTAGCCATCGAGCTGCAGCAGGCCCAGCATGCGTTCGCTATCGACCAGGTTTTTGGGGCAGCCGAGGCTGACAAAAGCGTAGGTGCCTTTGCAATTGGTTTGGGCGGGTTTTTCGGCTATGGCGGACAAATGGGGGCCTTTATCAGTGAATGATGGAGCGCAATGTTCAGGTTCTTCATCTTATCCGAAACCCAGCGCGCTGACGAGTGGACCGCTCAAAACGAATTCGCCTGCCTAACCGGCGGCTTACCAATTGCTTGACAGGGACCGACCCGCATGATATAAACATATGTACACTAACTGGGTGCCGTCATGCTGCCGGAAATTTCGCGGGAAGAATTAGCGGGAGCGCTAGATATAGTGGCCCGCCGTGCGCTGCGGAGCGTACGGTGCGATAAGACGCCGATCGATGCGGTCGCCTTGGCGCAGCGGCTGGGCCTGACCGTGGCCTGGGACGATCGGCAACAGGGGCGGGCACGGCTGGTCAATTTGGCCATGACCAATGGGAGAAACGCGGCATCGATTTTTGTCAAGCACGACCCGCGCCCGGAACGGCTGCATTGGGCCGTGGCGCATGAAATTGGCGAAGCGTTGGCGGAAAAAGTGTTTGCGCAATTGGCGGTCGACCCTCATTTAGTGCCGCAACAGGCGCGCGAGACCATCGCCAACGGCATGGCGGCGCGATTGTTGTTGCCACACAAATCGTTTCATCGCGCCGGGAACGAGTGCCAGTGGGATTTGCTGCGGTTGAAAGAAATTTACACCACCGCCAGCCACGAGTTGATCGCCCGGCGGATGCTCGATTTTCCGCCGCCGGTGATTTTATCGGTATACGATCAAAACCAACTTGCATGGCGAAAAAGCAATGCCGGCTATCGGCTGGCCCCGCCGTGCGCGCGAGAACTTCAGGCTCGTCGCCAGGCCCACGAAACTTGCCAAGCGGTTTATGATGATGGTCCGCCGGCCATTCGCGCTTGGCCGATTCACGAGCCCGATTGGAAACGGGAAATTGTGCGCGTCGAAGTGGACGAGTTCGCCGAGTTCTGAATTGACCCGCCGGCTCGTTCACACTGGTCTCGTTAACACTGCGGCACGATCGCACTGCGGCACATCACACTCCAGCACCTTCACACTGCGGCGGGCGCGCTACACATTGGGCAATTTGCCCCAGTAAATCGGCGGCGAGAAACGGCTTGGAGACGACTGCCGCAGCGCCGGCGGCGTGCCACTGGGCAATATCTTCGCTGCGCGGAAAGCCCTGGAGAACCACAAGCGGCGCGTGGCCGGAAATTGCTTGCAGCGCGGCCACCGTGGCTAGCTCCGCCTGGGCGCAAGCACTGGAATCAAAAACAATGGTGTCGACCTTCAACGGCGTTTCCACCGGCGGTGTTCGAAGCCAAACGGTTTTCCATCCTCGTAGCGAGCAGACATCGCACAAGGCTTGACCTGTTTCGCGCTGCGGCGAAACCACGGCAATGAGCGCGGTCGAGGAATTGGAGCGCGCCGAATTCAAAGGGTCGCAGGCCAGCAACCGTTCGTCATCGGCCGCTGTGGCAGGAGAGATCAGCCAGGGGTTAAAAACCGTTTCGCCATGGTCCCCATCGGCAGGCACAGGCGTAACCAACCGCGGCAAGTGGCTCGGCCATTGATGCCAGTAAATTCGCAGCGCGGCGGGCAGCGGCAGGCCAGTGCGAACTTCTCCCTCGAACCACGGCCCCAACAGGCGCACGATTCGGGCCAGCGGCGCCGCTTGGTGCAACGCTTCAAGCTGGCCTTTCGAGATGCGCGGCGGAGAAAACTCTGCCAAAACAATCACCGCCGGAGCCAAGCCTTTCTCGGTCAGCAAATGGAGCGCCGCAGGCACATTGCCGGCTGTCCAAGCCCCGCGGCCAATTAGCCAGGCGGCCGCCGCGCGGAATTCGGCTTGATCCGTAGGGCCAATCCACAACGTGGGTAGAGTTTGATTCATGCAGGTGCGCTACGCATTCAATTTTGCTTCGGCCGTTTGAATTGCTTGTCGGACGGCTTCGGCATCTGGCGCGGCTCGCAGCGCGGCCAGCAATTCCGGTTCGGCAATGATTCGACTCAAGCGCGCCAAGGTTTGCAAGTGACCACGGTCGTCGGTCGAGCAAATCAGAAAGAACAAGTCGGTCATTAAACCACTGCGTCCGCCAAACGGAATGCTGTTTTCCGTTCGGCCAAACGCTAAAAACGCTTCGCCTAAAATGCTGGTCGTCGGCCGGCGCGGGTGCATCAGCGCCACGCCAATTTCCAGCGCCGTTGGGTGCATATCTTCCCGGGCACGGACCGCTTCGGCCATTTTTTGCGGGTCCCACAACAGCCCGGTGCGGGCAGCCACTTCGGCCATAGCGGTGATTACCGAATTGCGCGTTTTCGCCAGCAAAGGCACTTCGATTGCGGCCAGCGGCAGCAGTTGGCTAATGCCCACCGGAGCTAGCAAATGCCCTGCGGCCGGCCGAACAATGGCTTCCATTTGCTGCAACTCTTCCTGATCGGACAATCCAATGCGGCTCTCCAGCCAGTGATGCACATCCGCTTGCGAAAACCGCCATTGCTCCTGAACTTTGCGTCCCGGAATTTTGCCGCGCTCCGCCAGGCGGCTTACTTGCGCCGGCGTTAAATGCAAATAGACAGCCAGCCGCTGCAAATCAAAATCTTCTTCTGCCATGCGTGATAGCGTAACGGCAAAATGGGGAATGCGGAATGGGGAATGCGGAGGTGATGAGAGAGGAATGCAGGTAGCTGAATGCAGTGCAAAATGCAAGGTGCGGAGCTTGATGAGGTAAGGGAGGCGAGCAGGTAAGAAGGTGAAGAAGCCAGCAGGCATGCGCACTCGGTGCAAGCAAAAAAATAGGGGTTTGAAAGTCAGCCGAAATCGCCTTGACAGGAATGCGGAAATCGCCACAATTCGGCCCCGTTTGCAGTGCAATTGAGATCGCTTTTTCACGAGCGCGCCGTAACCAGGAAGGAAGCGGCCGCTGGCTTTTCGGTTTGTACGTCTCGACCAAGTTCCGGGGGCAACGGGACAGGTTGTGAAGGCGGCAGATGCCGCACTCACCGCCGAGCAGGGCAAGGAGGCCTTGCGACATGCGGGACATTACCTCTAGCGCTGGCGGCGTCAGCTTGCGGCAATTATTGCCTGCGGCCACGCTGTTTGGAGCCGACGACGTGGTTGTGCAAGCCTGCACGGCCGATTCGCGCACTTGCCATCCCGGCGATTTGTTTGCTGCGCTGGTGGGCTGCCACGTCGACGGCCACGAATACGTTTCTGCAGCGGTTCAACGCGGGGCGGCGGCCATTTTGTCGGAGCGCTATGTGCCGGCCGCGGGCATTCCGGTGTGCGTGGTGCCCGACAGCCGTATCGCCTTTGGCGAAATTTGCCAGGCGCTGGCAGGCCATCCTAGCCGCAAGCTGAAAGTGATTGGCGTCACCGGCACCAACGGCAAAACGAGCACCAGCTGGCTGATTGCCAGCGTTCTGCAAGCGGCCGGTTACACTGCCGGATTGACCGGCACCATTGTCAACAGCGACGGCCTGGCCATCGATTCCAGCGACATGACCACGCCCCCGGCGCCCATGCTGGCCGATTGGCTGGCGCGAATGGCCGCCAACGGCTGCTCGCACGCCGTGTTGGAAGTTTCCAGCCATGCCTTGGCGCAATCACGCACGGCCGGAATCGAATTCGACGCCGGCTGCATTACCAACGTGCGGCGCGATCATCTCGATTTTCACAATACCATCGAAAATTATCGCCAGGCGAAAGGGCGGTTGCTCGAGCAAATTAGCCCGGACGGCTTTGCAGTTCTGAATGCCGACGATGCCGTGTGCCGCGAATTTGTGACTTCGTTCAACGGGGCGGCGCTGACCATCGGCCTCGAAAACTCCGCCGAGCTCACGGCCACCATCATCGAGCGGCACGCCAGCGAGCAAACGTTTTTATTGCATGCCGGCCACAATACTGCTGCGGTTCGCACCAAAATCATTGGCACAGGGCACGTTTACAACTGCCTTACCGCCGCGGCGGTTGGGCTGCTATACGGCATTCCGCTGACCGACATCGTGCGCGGGTTGGAACAGTTGGAAAAAATTCCCGGCCGTCTGGAACGAGTGGAATGCGGCCAGCCATTTAGCGTGTTTGTCGATTACGCCCACACGCCCGATGCCTTGGCCAGCGTACTCGGGTCGCTGCGATCCACCACCCCAGGACGGCTGCTGTGCGTGTTCGGCGCAGGTGGCCAGCGCGATAAAGAAAAGCGTCCGCTCATGGCTCAGGCCGTGGAGCAAGCCGCCGACCTGGCGATTGTGACCGACGACAATCCACGTCGGGAAAACCCGGCCAAAATTCGTCGCGATATTTTGCGCGGGTTCGTGCACAGCAATGCCGTGGTGGTAAAGCCCGATCGGGCCGAGGCCATCGCTTGGACGCTGGAGCAGGCCGAAGCGGGAGATTGCGTTTTGATCGCCGGCAAAGGGCACGAAGATTATCAAATTGTCGGCAACCAGCGGAATTGGTTCGACGATCGGGAAATTGCCCGCCGCTGGCTGTACGAAAATATTTCCTTGCCGCGGACCGGCGCGCCGGCGTTGGCGTCTTTGTGGAGAGCAAACGCGGGCTGAGGAAATCAACCCGGCCTGGCGGCCGGGGCTAAGCAATTGATGGATGCGATTTCGGCAATTGATGGATGCGATTTCGGCAGTTGATGGATCAAAAATCATGGTATTAACTCTGGCGCAACTTCGAGAAATTACCGGCGGCCAACTGCGGTTAGCGGCGATGCCGCCGCGCCACGGCGAAACGACGCACGTGGGTCCAATTGTTACCGATAGTCGCCGGATCCAGGCCGAGATGGTGTTTTGGGGCTTAACGGGCCCACGCTTCGACGGCTCTTGCTTCGCAGAAGATGCGCTGGTGCGCGGCGCATCGGGCGTGGTGGTGGCCGGCCGGAACGTGGAGCCGTGGGCGGGTCGTTGGTCGTTGCGCGTGGAAGACGGCTTGAAAGCGCTGCAATCGCTGGCGGCCTGGCAGCGGCGGCAGTTTGTCGGAAAGGTGGTGGCCGTTACTGGCAGCGTGGGAAAAACGACCACCCGGCTGATGATTGACACTGTGCTGCAGAGCAAGTTTTCCGGCACGACCAGTCCGCACAACTACAACAACAACATTGGCGTTCCGCTCAGCTTGCTGCGGCTGGAGCGCGAACACCAATACGCCGCTTTAGAGCTGGGCGCTAGTGCGCCAGGCGAAATTGCCGAGCTGGCCAAGCTGTGCCGGCCGCAAATTGGCATCATCACGCGAATTGGCGAAGCCCACTTGGGCGGCTTCGGTAATCAGCAGCAATTGGCCGCCGCCAAGGCGGAATTGCTGGAAGCCCTGCCACAGGACGGCCTGGCGGTGCTTAACCGCGATGATCCGTGGCAGCGACAAATGCGTCACCGCTGCGCCGGAAGAGTTGTTTGGACGGGCCGTGGACCGAATTGTGATTTGTCCGCCTCCGAGGTGCGCTCGGCCGGCGGCCGTTTGCAATTTCGTGTCGATCGGCAGAACTACGAAGTGGCCGTTTGGGGTCGGCATCATTTGACTTCGGCACTGGCGGCCATTGCCGTGGGACTGGAATTCGGAATGTCGCCCGCGGAAATTGCGGCCGCCCTGGCGGGTTTTCAACCACCCTCCATGCGCTGCCAGGTGACCGACGAAGCGGGCGTGAAAGTGATCGACGATTCGTACAACGCCAGTCCCTCGGCCATGCGGGCGGCACTGGAGCTGCTGCGCGAAGTGGATGCGCCGGGAGAGCGGGTGGTGGTGTGCGGCGACATGAAGGAATTGGGCGCCGCCAGCCGGCAATGGCACCGGCAGATTGGCGAGGAAGTAGTTACGCGGTGCGGGGCCGATCGGCTCATCGCCTGCGGAGATCATGCCAACGACGTGGTAATTGCCGCCCGAGCCGCAGGCATGCCCAGTGCGCGGGCAACCGCCTGCCAGGCGATGGAAGAAACCATTTCGCTGGCCAAGTACCTCACGCAGCCGGGCAGTGCCGTGTTGGTGAAGGGTTCGCGGGCCATGGGTTTGGAGCGCGTGGTGGAGGCGATTCGTAGTGAAAATTTGCGGCGCGCAGCGTGAAGTGTTTAGCCGCGACGCGCAAGCGGAGCGCGGTGCTGAGCAAGTGAAGACATGAGCGGGTGATGAGTGAATCGATGTTTAGCCGCGACGCGCAAGCGGAGCGAGGTGCTGAGCGAGTGATGACGTGAATGGTGAACAGATGAGGCAGTGAGCGCGTGAGTTCTCACTTCCCCATCTCTTCACCTCGAAGGAACAATCCAAGTTGTGGCTCCGTCCGCTGCGCCAAAGTTTGCGGGAACCGAGGCGCTACCCTCCCTCCTGGGTAGGAGTGATTAACTTGTCTGGCGCAGTTTCTGGGTCAATTGCGCGGGCAAGTGCTTCGCGACGGAGCCAAGACTGAGCGTCGGAGCGGCGGCAACGCCGCTCCGACGACTCAGGGAACAAGCGGTTAGTGGCTAGCGGTTAGTGGCTAGGGGTTAGTGGCTAGGGGTTAGTGGCTAGGGCTAGAGATTAGTGGTTACGGATAGCCGGAGGCACACTTGCCTCCGGAGGCAGCTGAAATGACGAATGAAATGACGAATTATGCTCGTTTGGCTCGTCGATCAATTCGCAACCTGGTGGACCGGAACGCCGTGGTCCGCCATGCAAACCGGGTTTGGCAAAATCACGTTCCGCACGGCGCTGGCAGCCTTGGCCAGCTTCATCCTGGCCGTGTTATTAGGACCGCACGTCATTGCCTGGCTGCGTAATCGCTTCCGTGAGCCGCCCAACCAACGGTCGGCCGAACTGAGCCAGTTGCATCGCCACAAAGCCGCCACGCCGACCATGGGTGGATTGTTTTTAGTCGCCGGCATTGTGGCGGCCGCCGTTTTGCTTGGCAACTGGAAGAACAGCTACGTGCCGATTTTGATCGTGAACTTAATCGCCTTGGCCACGATTGGCGCGCTGGACGATCTCAAAAAATTATCGGGCGCCGGCCGTGGATTGACCGCGCGCACCAAATTGGCAGCGCAATTCGCCGTGGCGGGATTGATCGCCTGCTGGATGTATGCCGTGCAGCACGATGTGCCCGGCGGCGCCGATTTACAAATTCCCTTGCTGTGTGCAAGTGTGCCGCTAGGTATTTGGTTTGTGCCGCTGACCATGCTAGTGATTGTGGCCAGTTCCAACGCCGTGAATTTGACCGACGGGCTGGATGGATTGGCCGGAGGATGCTTGCTCACCACGACGGCGGCCATGGCCATCATGGCCTATGTGGCCGGTCACGCCGATTGGGCCGGTTACTTGGGCGTGGCACATATTCCTGCCGCTGGGGAAACCGTTGTCATTGCCGGCGCCATGATCGGGGGAACGCTGGGATTTTTGTGGTTCAATTGCCAACCGGCGCAAGTGTTCATGGGCGATACCGGCTCGCTGGCGCTGGGGGGCACTTTGGGATTGCTGGCCGTGGTCGCCCGACAGGAATTGCTGCTGTTGATCGTGGGGGCCGTGTTTGTGGCCGAAGCAGGCAGTGTGATTCTGCAAGTTGCTTCGTGCCGCCTGCGCGGCCGGCGTATTTTTCGTTGTGCGCCGCTGCACCATCACTTTCAACTGGTGGGCTGGGCGGAAAACAAAATTGTGACGCGGTTTTGGATTGTGTCGATGCTGTGCGCCCTGGTGGCGCTGGGCGTAATGAAAATGAACCGCAGCGAGGAATCCCGAGCGCCATCGACCGGCGAAAATATCGCGGCGCGCGAACTTGGATTCGCAAACCATGTCGTGGAAAGCGATGTCCAAGCCAAGTAAAGTTAACATTCTGTTCGCCGGCGGCGGCACCGCGGGACATTTATTTCCCGGGCTGGCCGTGGCTGCGCAGTTGGCCGCGCTGGCGGATGCCCCGGCGATGACCTTCGCCGGAAGCGGCCGGCCTTTGGAACAACGCTTAGTAGCCGAGGCGGGCTTGGAATACCTTTCGCTGCGCAGTGCCCCGGCCGCAGGTGGATGGCGCGGCATGTGGCGATTCGTCGGTCAGAACGTGGTGGGCTTTCAAACGGCGCGGCGTCTTTTACAGCGGCGAAAGTACAACGTCGTGGTCGGCTTAGGTGGCTACGTTAGCCTGCCCGTGGGTGTGGCGGCGCGGAGCATGGGAATTCCGCTGGTGCTGTTGGAGCAAAATGTATTGCCGGGCAAAACCAACCGATGGCTGGCCGCGGGGGCCGATTTAATTTGTGCCGCGTGGCCGAATTCGCGGCAACACTTTCGCGCCGTGTGTCCCGTGCGAGTGACGGGAAATCCACTGCGAGCGGGCTTCCGGCCACGAACTTCTGCTCACCGTGCCCGGCGTGCAACGCGCCACGGTTGGCGGCATCGATTGCTGATTTTGGGCGGGAGCGGCGGCGCGCACGCGTTGAACGAATTTGTCCCCCCAGCGCTGTATAAGCTGCGCGATCAACTCTCCGGCTGGCAAATTGTGCACCAGGCCGGCGCGCACGAGGCGGCAGCCACCGACGAGTTGTATCGCAAATTGATGATCGAGGCACTCGTCGTGCCCTTTGTGCGCAACCTACCGCAAGTGTTGCGGCAAAGCGATTTGGCGGTTTGCCGTGCCGGCGGCTCCACCTTGGCGGAACTGGCGGCCACCGGCGTGCCGGCGGTGTTGGCGCCATATCCGCACGCAGCGCAAGATCATCAACGGCTCAATGCGGAATTATTTCGCTCGGCCGGAGCTGCACGCCTGATTGACGAGCGCCAGCCGGGGGTGCCCTTTGATGATGCGCTGGCCGACACGTTGGTCGATTTGCTGGCCGACGGTGGCGCGCGAAATAAAATGTCATCGGCCATGTTGCGCTTGGCGCGGCCTGACGCCGCCTGGCAAGTGGCAACCATGGTGTACGAGCTGGCAACTCAGGCTGCGGCGCGCAAAGCCGCTTGAGAGCTAGAGTTTGCACCGTTCGCTGGACTCTGTTTGCTGTGCTGTCGTCGACAGCACGCTTGCCTTGTCGGCATTGACCGTGGCGCGCGGCAGCTCGTATGATCCGCAGCCCAATCGAGCGAATTGTGAAACGAAATCAATCATTTTTTAACATCTGGCAGAACAACTATGCGTGTTGATCGAATCCATGAATTGGCAACCCGACCAGGCACCGGACCCGCTGGGCAAAATCGCAATGCTCATTTGGTGGGCATTGGCGGCTCAGGAATGCGCGCTTTGGCCACCGTGCTGTTGGACCGGGGCTGGAAGATTAGCGGGTCCGATGTGCGGCCCGAAGCGGCTGGCAGCCTTGCTGCGCGCGGCGTGCATGTTTTTTCGGGCCATGCTAGCAACCATTTGCCGCCGGAGGCCCAGCTACTAATTTACAGCGACGCCGTGCCGGAGAATAACCTGGAACGCATGGAAGCCCAGCAACGGGGCATTGCGCAAATGAGTTACGCGCAAATGCTGGCCCAGTTAGCCGGCGAGACTCAAGCCGCCGAAGGGCAAACCATCGCCATTGCCGGAACGCATGGCAAATCGACGGTCACGGCAATGACGGCGGAAATTTTGATTCGCGCCGGACTCGATCCCACGGTCATCTGCGGGGCCTCTGCGTTGGCGCCGGGAGGCACGCACGCCGATTCCAAGGCCACGCCGGCGACAGTTTCGCTAACGGCGCGCTCTCGCAAGCTGGGCGCAACCGGCGGCCGGCATGGCGAGGGAAAATTGTTTGTCGTGGAAGCGTGCGAATACCGCGAAAACTTTTTACAGCTGCGACCCAACGTATCGGCCATTTTGAACATTGAGCCGGATCACTTCGATTACTACCACTCGCCGTCGCAATTGCGAGAGGCATTTCTAAAATTCACACAGCAAACGGCGCACGACGGTTTAATTGTCGCTTCACAAGAATGCAGCCTCACCCAGGAAATTGCCGTGGCGTTGGGAAGGCACGTCGCCTCGTTCGGGTTTTCGCGCGCGGCCGATTGGCGGGCGACCAATTTGGAGCATCGGCTGGGGCGGTATCGCTTCGATTTGGTGCGACACGATTCCAAACTGGCCCACATAACCTTGGCTGTGACCGGGCGGCACAATGTGCTCAATGCGGTGGCGGCGGCCAGTTTGGCGCGGCATTGCGGCGTTTCGGCCCAACATATTTCACAAGGATTGGCGGCCTTTCGCGGGCTGAAACGGCGTTTGGAAATGCGCGGCCGCTGGGGCGGAGTGCCCTGGATGGACGATTACGCCCATCATCCCACCGAAGTAAAAGCCGCCTTAACGACGGTGCGACAAATGTTTCCGCGGCGGCGAATTTGGTGCGTGTTTCAGCCACATCAGGCTTCGCGGCTGGCAGCCTTACTAGACGAAACGGCCACAAGTTTGCACAATGCCGATAGAATTGCGGTCGCCGAGGTTTACCGGGCTCGGGAAAATACAGCCGAACCGGCAGCCGCCACGGCGACTGATTTAGCCAATTTACTGGAAGCCGGCGGCAGCGAAGTGCTGGAAGAGCATCAGCCGGCGGCCATTGCCAGGCGGTTGAGCAACGAATTGCAGCCCGGCGACGTGCTTTTGACCATAGGAGCAGGCGATCTTGGGAAAATCTTCTACGAGTTTCACGAGCGGCTTCGACGAAATTGTGCGGTCGCATGAGGCCTTGGCGCCACTCACCTGGATGGGCCTGGGGGGAGCCGCGGAATTTTTCGCGGAGCCGCGGTCGGTTGACGAGCTACAGGCACTGGTGCGCCGTGCGGCCGGGGATGGTTTGCCCATTCGCTTGCTGGGCGGCGGATCGAACCTGCTGGTGCGCGACGAAGGCGTGCCCGGCGTCGTGGTGCGCTTGGCTGCGCCCGCATTCAACGAAATTCAAGTTGAAAAGCAAGTGCTCTCTGCCGGCGGCGGAGCGCGATTAGGGCATGTCATTTCCACCGCGGTGCGCTCCGGCCTAGGAGGCTTGGAAACCATGGTGGGCATTCCCGGCACCATTGGCGGCGCCTTGCATGGCAACTCCGGCTCCAGCGGCGGAGATATTGGCCAATGGACGTGCCAGGCAGACGTGATAACACGCGAGGGCGAAATTATTTCCCGACAACGGGAAGACCTGGTATTTGCCTATCGCCACAGCAGTCTGGATGAGTTGGTCATTTTGTCGGCGCAATTTCAATTGGAAACGGACGATCCACAAGAATTGACCAAGCGGATGCAAAAGCAATGGATCGTTAAGAAGGCCGCACAGCCGCTGGCGCATCAAAGTGCCGGATGCATTTTCAAAAACCCGCGCGGCATCAGCGCCGGAATGCTGATCGATCAGGCCGGCTTGAAAGGCACGCGCGTGGGCGGGGCCGAGGTCAGCGATCGGCACGCAAACTTTGTGGTGGTCGATCGCAACGCTTCCAGCCACGATGTGCTGCAACTAATCGATCTGATGCGCAGCCGGGTGGCAGAACACCTGGGCGTGGAGCTGGAATTGGAAATTGAAATTTGGTGAAGCGCTTGCCGCCCATTGAACGGGCGGGTTATTGGGAGCATGGCCATGGATGGCGCCGCTGGTGCATTTGGCTTTCGTGTTGCGCTGTTATACGGTGGCGATTCTGCCGAGCGCGAAATCAGTCTCCACAGCGGGCGGCAAGTGGCCTTGGCATTATCGCTGGCCGGCCATGCACCAGTCATGATCGATCCGGCCGAAATAAGCTTATCGGCCATCGACTGGCCGTCGTTCGATGTTTGCTGCTTGGCGCTGCACGGCGGTCCCGGCGAAAACGGGCAAATTCAGCAGCACTTGGAAACGCTGGGTGTTCCCTACACGGGGAGCGGGCCGGCTGCCTCCCGGTTGGCAATGCACAAATCGGCGGCGAAGTTGCGATTCAAAAGCCACGGCGTGCCAACCTTGCCGAGCATTGCATTCACGGCGAGCGAATATCGGGACGCCGAAAACACGCACCCCGCTTCCGCCGTGCGGCAGCAATTACAATCTCTCGGCTTTCCCTTGGTCATTAAGCCCGAAAGCCAGGGCTCCAGCTTGGGAATCTCCATCGCTGCTCATCCAGCCGAACTGTCGCCAGGCGTGCGTGCGGCGGCGGAATATGACGATTGCATCATCGCCGAGCCGTACGTGGCAGGGAGAGAATTCACGATTTCGCTATTGGGACGCGACCCCTTGCCGATGATTGAAATAGTGGCGCCGCAGCGTTTGTTTACCTATTCGGCAAAGTATTGCAGTCCGAAAACAGAATATCAGTTGAATACCGGTCTGCCGGCGGCGGTCGAGGCTCAGCTGTATCGGGCCGCGGTCATGGCTGCCGAGGCGCTAGGCACCGCCGGGTTAGTGAGGGTCGACGTAATGCTCGATGCCCAGCACCGGCCGTGGGTGCTGGAAGTGAATACGATTCCAGGCATGACGGTTCGAAGCCTGTCGCCGCGGGCGGCCCAAGCGGCGGGAATGGAAATGCCGGCGCTGGTCGATTGGATGGTGCGCGAGGCCCGGCAGCGATTTCGCCGCCGTCCCGTCTCACGCCGCAGGAATGCAGAATTTGAACTACGTGGAACCCAGCAGGCACTCATGTGAGCACCGTTGCCAAGAGAGAATCGCGGGGTGCGCGGCGTGGGCTGTTCAGTACTGCAATCGCGTGGTTTCGCTCCTCTCGGGCTGCCCGGCTGGCGCTAGTGACAATTGTGGTGTGTGGCGTGGGGGTGGGGGTGGCCCTGGGCGTGTGGCGGAGAGTGCGCCCGCATGTCGAGAAACTGCCGGAATATTTGGTGGCAGCCGAAGATTTGGAAATCACGACGCCGCCAAGCTGGGTGCATACCGATCTCAAGGCGGAAGTGATTCGCGATGCCGGTTTGAGTAAAATATCCATCCTCGACGAGCACACGCCGCAACTATTGTCCGAAGCGTTTGCCTTATGCCCTTGGGTGGATCGCGTGTCGGGCGTTCACACTTCTTATCCGGCGCACATTCGGATCGATTTGGTCTACCGCCATCCCGTCGCCATGGTGGAAGTGTCCGGCGGCCTGTTGCCAATCGATGACGCCGGCGTGCTGCTACCCACGGCGGGTTTTTCCGCTGACGAAGCGCACCAGTATCCGCGCATTGCCGGCATCGAAACCAGTCCGCGAGGAATGATTGGCTCGCCCTGGGGAGATCCTGCCGTAGAACAAGGTGCGAAGCTTGCCGCGGTGCTGCAAGATGCCTGGCCAATGCTGCGGTTTCATCACATTCAATCACCGCGTGCCGAGAGTAGCGACGACCCTGCCGGAGCAGGATTGCAACTTGTCACTCGCCAGGGAACTTTGTTTGTATGGGGAGATCCGCCGGGCGAAGAAAGCGGCGACGAAGCGCCGGCGGCCAAAAAACTTGTTCGTCTGAAAAATTTGCTCGTCGAATTTCAATCGCCGGATGCTGTGCCGGCGAAGCAGCGCGACCTGCGGCAGGCAAATCGTTGAGCAAGCTCAGCGGCAACACATAGTTAGCGGGCTAGTCGTGCTGTTCGACGGGGCGCTCTCGGGTCGTGGGTATAAAGCCCTCGCGAATTTCCTCGCGCACCACCGTCATTTCGACGGGCGCTTCCACTCCGATGCGCACCACCCCTGCGCTAATCCGCACGACGGTAACCTCGATTTGCTCGCCAATTTGAATCCGTTCACCCGCCCGGCGCGATAATACAAGCATGGCCATCCCTCCTGGATCAAAAGCTGCATCAGGCTTTCTTGCATCGAATACGAAGCGAACTCCGTCGTCGTTCGAACAAGCGCCGTCTCTTTTGCGCCCGCCACTTTCGTGCTAGCATAGCAAAGCTAGCTTTTGGCAACAACGTCAGATTTATCCAGCATTTCTATGCCTCTTTCTGCGTTAGTGACGGGCAGTTCTCGCGGAATTGGCCGAGCCATTGCCCGGGAAATGGCTCGCGCGGGCTACGCCGTTGGGGTAAATTACGCGTCACGGGCCGACAGCGCAGAAAAAGTGGTTGAGGAAATTGTCGATAGCGGCGGGCAGGCGGTGGCATTGAAGGGAGACGTCGGCTTCGCGGCCGATCGGACGGCGCTGGTCGAGGCGATGCTCGGCCAATTCGGACGATTGGATGTGCTGGTCAACAATGCGGGCATCACGTCACCCGGTCGAAAAGATTTGTTGGAAGCGACGGAAGCATCGTGGGACCAGGTGTTCAACACCAATTTGAAGGGCCCTTTTTTTCTGACGCAGTTGGCGGCGAACAAAATGGTGGAACTCATCCGCGCTGGAAAAATGCCAGGAGGAAAAATCATCAACATTTCGTCAATCTCGGCATTCGCTGTCTCGACCGACCGTGGCGACTATTGCCTGACGAAAGCCGCGCTGCCGATGCTCACGCAATTATTTGCGGTGCGGTTGGCGGAGGAGAAAATTGGCGTGTTCGAAATTTGTCCCGGCATTATTGAAAGCGACATGACCGCGGCGGTGAAAGAAAAGTACGATCGCTTGATAAGCGGCGGGTTAACGCCTATTCGCCGCTGGGGACGCCCGGAAGATGTGGCGCAGGCCGTGTCGGCAATCGTCGCCGATGTGTTTCCGTTCAGCACCGGGGAACGAATTCACGTGGATGGCGGTTTTCACATTCGGCGACTGTAAGCAATCCGTCATCAGCAATCAACTCATTATGCGACTAGCAATGTTGGGCGTCGACGATGCCACACTTGCCCTGGCCGCAGCGGCAATGCGCGGCGGGCACGACGAAATTGCATTGATCGATGCCACTGCATCCCGCGCAGCGGAAGCGAAAGCAATTGCCGGCAATGCCCGGCCGATGACCAATTGGGAAAACGCGCTAGATACCAGTTCGCTCGATGCCGTGTTGGTGGCGGCCGATCAGCCAATGGGCGAGCCCTCGAACATCAGAGTTGAACAACTCCGCCGGCTCATTCAGGCTGGAATGCCGCTGATCGTTTCGCATCCGATCAGCCTGTCGATGCTGGAATGCTATGAGCTGGAAATGATTCGCGAGGAGTCGCACAGCGTCGTGCTGCCGTATTTGCCAGCGCAATGGCACCCGGCGGCAATTCAATTGCAATCGCTCGTGGAACAGGATGATTCCGCGGAAATCGGTTCGATTGAACAGATCGTGTTTGAGCGGTTTTTGCCAGTACGAAATCGCGAAACGGTGTTGCGACAATTTGCCATGGATGCTGATTTGCTGCAATTTGTCGCGGGTCCGGCGACCAAGCTGCACGCTTTGGGAACCGAAGCCGGAAAATCGGCTGGGCCATATTTGAATTTGACGGTGCAAATGACATCTGCGCGAGGGCTGGTTTGCCGATGGAGCGTTTCTCCTGCGGAAGCTGGCTCCGGCAGTCGGCTCACGGTCATCGGCGCACACGGAAAGGCCGTGATGCAGATGCCCGATCGTGGCGCCTGGCAGTTGGAAGTTCGCGGGACCTCCAACATGGAAGACCCGCATTGGGATCCGGCCGCCATGGCCCTGGAAAAACTCGCCGCTGCCATGCAAAGCGAACAGACTGAGCCGACTTGGGCTCAGGCCTCTCGCACCGTGGAGCTGGCGGAGACGATTGATCGCAGCCTGGCCAAGGGACGCACGATTGATCTGCATCAAGAAGAATTCACCGATATTGGCACGTTCAAAGGAACAATGACCTCGATCGGCTGCGGGCTGCTGGTGGCCGGGTTGGTCCTTGTAGTTGTCGTGGCTCTGTTACATTTGCTGGCTGTGCAAGCAGGCTGGGGGAAGCTGGCAAATTTGCTGGACCATTGGCCGATTCTGCTCCTTGTTGTCTGCGGGCTTTATTTGCTGCTCCAGCCACTGGCATTCATTGGAAGGCCGCGACAAACGCAGGATAAAGGCGGCAACGAATCGCGGCGTTAAAGGCTGGCCCCTCGCTCTCGCTGGCTAAACATTCTCTCCCGCTTAACACGCCCGCCTGGCGGTAGTCTACACAAACTTTGCCGGTTATCCGCAAGTTGGTGTCCTAGTCGATCCGATGAATTGACCCGGGATTCTATGCAGAGATCGCCTCTCGATAGCCTGAGAGTCTTGCGTAGATTAGTGAATTTGGTGAGCTCGTGAAAAAACTTGTTTCTTCACTGTTTATTGGATTGGGAGCCGCAACGCTAATAGGCTGCTCTGCGCCGGTTGGACCCCTGGGAGGCGCAGAATTCAACCGCGCGATGATGCATCAATGCCGATGCTTTTCCAGCGAAACTTGCGAGGAAAATGATCCGAGCATTGTGCCGCCGCATGCGAATTTTCATCCGTTGCCGACGCGGCCAGTGTTTTCACCCCCGGCGGCGATTCCTGGAATCTATACACCGTGGCCGGATCACAACGGCATGCCTTCGGCGCCTATAGCTCCCCTTCCGACGCCAGCCAGCGAAGTTCAATACCCGCCACGGAACATCAACAGTTCGCCGGCTTGCGCTACGAATGCCAGTGCCAGTGATTCAACCGACTGGTCGGCAAGTGCAAACAGCGGGGCATCTTTGCGACGATAGACGTTCCGCGTTGCTGATTCGGCAACGTTTGCCGGACCGGCACATCTTACGCGAGCGGAAAACGGGCCAGTAACCGGCAATCTTTTGTGCCGGAAGATGCAATCAGGCAAGCTATTCGGGCCGCTTCGTAGCGTTTTAAGCGCCTGTAACTGGTGGACCGATTTAACCAGCGTATCGCTGTGCATTTCCTGCCCAGCGAATTGCTTTTTCCCACCGATCCGGCCATGTGCCGGGCGCATCTTCGCAACGCTTCCTCACGTCCACATCGGCCTGCCATGACTAATTGCCTTGTCCGTCGCGTGCCTCGATTTTGTCGGAGCACGTTGTGCTGGATTGCAGTCAGCGGCTTAGTGAGCTTGGCCCAACTTGGCACGTGCCGCTCCGGCCAAGCCTCCGAAGCCCGTCGCACCGCCATTGTGCAAGCAGTAGAAGGGGCGCGCGACGCGGTGGTGAACATCCGCGGGCAAAAAACCCTGATTGGCGACGACGATCCTTTGGCCCGGCCCGATGTGCCGCACAAAGTGAATGGGATGGGCACCGGAATTGTGATTGACGAGCGCGGTTACATTATCACCAATTTCCACGTGGTCGACGGCGTCACCAAAATTGAAGTGACGTTGTCCGACAGCACCACCTGCGTGGGCCAGGTGGTTTCAACCGATCCGAAAAATGATTTAGCGATCGTGAAAATCGACCTGCCACGCAAACTGCCGGTGATTTCGATTGGCACCTCCAGCGACCTGATGGTCGGCGAAACGGTCATCGCGCTGGGCAACGCCTTCGGATACGAGCACACGGTTACGCGGGGAATCGTCAGCGCCTTGCACCGCAATGTGCAAATTAGCGATACGCAAAGCTACGAAGACCTGATTCAAACCGACGCCAGCATCAACCCCGGAAATTCCGGCGGGCCGCTGTTGAACATCGACGGCGAGATGATTGGCATTAACGTTGCCGTGCGGGCCGGAGCGCAAGGCATTGGGTTTACCATTCCGGTCGACAAAGCGATGATCGTGGCGGCAAAGTTGATGAGCGTGGAACGGGTCGAGCGAAAATGGCACGGCGCGAAAACCGGCGATACGCCCGGCCATCCGGATGGCGCGGTGGTCACCTCCGTCGAAGAAGACAGCCCGGCCGCCAAATGCGGACTAAAGTCGGGCGATGTCATCACGTCTGTCGACAGCAAACGGGTGGCCAGATCGGAAGATTTTGAACGGGCGATGTTGGGCCGGCCTGCCGAGCAAGATGCGTCGGTCACGGTGCGACGCAACAATCAGCCGGTCGAACTGAAGCTGGCCTTGACCGATTTGCCTAAAAGGGGAAGCAACCCCGCCGACGCCGCCTGGGAAGTATTGGGGTTGAAATTACAGCCGATTTCGTCGCAGCAGTTCCAGCAGTATCAATCGCGGTATCACGGCGGATTAACCGTCACCGCAGTACGGCCTGATAGTCCGGCCGCCAAGCAAGGAATTCGCCGCGGCGACGTGCTGGTGGGGATGCATATTTGGGAAACCGTCAGCCTGGATAACGTCGATTACGTGCTCAACCGGCCCGATTTTTCCGACATTCAGCCGATCAAATTCTACATTCTGCGCGGCAGCGAAACGCTGTACGGCCATCTGCCGGTGTCGCTGGAACGACGATAACGCCGTGGGCACGGTTGCTGGGCGATCGATCGCTACTTGCATCTGCGGGGACGCGCCGATATGGTCGGAGAATGGAAACTGATTTTCTGCGCTGGTTGCGCCAGCAGTTGCCTCCTCATCCGCTGTTGAAGTTAGGCATTGGCGACGATGCCGCGGTATTGGCAACCGCAGGGCGAAACGATGTGGTGGTAACCACCGATTTAATCGCCGACGGCGTTGATTTCGATTTGAAAATTCATTCGCCCGAGCAGATTGGGCACAAGGCGCTGGCAATTAACCTCAGCGATTTAGCGGCGATGGCCGCCCAACCCTTGGCGGCGGTGATTGCCTTGAATTTGCCGCGGCAAAATGGCAGCGAACTGGCACAAAAGCTGTACGAGGGAATGCTGCCCCTGGCGGAGCGTTTTCACATTGCCTTGGCCGGCGGCGACACGAACAGTTGGGATGGCCGGCTAGTAATTAGCGTAACGGTGCTGGGCGAAACCACGCTGGATGGTCCCCTTTGCCGCAGCGGGGCTACGGCGGGAGATAGAATTATTGTCACCGGCGTTTTCGGCGGCAGCATTTTAGGGCGGCATTTAGATGTCGCGCCGCGCGTGGAGGAGGCGCTGCTATTGCATCAGCGGTATCCACTACGGGCGGGAATCGACTGTAGCGATGGGTTATCGCTCGATTTATGGCATGTGTGCGAAGAAAGCCGATGCGGGGCAATTATCGACTTGGATAAAATTCCCATTGCCACGGCTGCGCACGAACTTTCCAAACAGCGCGAAGACGGCGTATCGGCCATCGAACATGCGCTGAGCGATGGGGAAGATTTTGAATTAATTCTGGCTGTTCCGCCCGCGGCGGCGGAGCAAATGCTGGTCGATCAACCGCTGGACGGCGTGCGGTTAACAGATGTGGGTGAATTTATCGCCGCAAGGCGGCTGCTGTCACGAAATTCCGCTGGACAAATTACGCCGCTAGCGCCGCACGGCTTTCAACATGTATTTAGTTAACGAGAGACGCATGGCCTGGCAGCGAATTACCGCCGTGGAAAATTGTCCGCCGGGAAAGAGCCTGGAAGTGGTCGCCGGCGATCGGGTAATAGCATTGTTTAATGTGGCCGGCGAATTTTTTGCCCTCGACGGCGTGTGCCCGCATCAAGGCGGGCCGCTGGCGGAAGGGGAACTTACCGGCTGCATCGTCACTTGCCCTTGGCACGGCTGGCAGTTCGACGTGCGCACGGGGCAACATCAACTTAGCCGCAACCTGCAGCAGCCGAGCTTGGAAACCAAAGTGGAAACCGGCGCGGTGTGGGTAAATGTGTCTGAATGAACGATGCTCAATCTTTGTGATAAAGCAGACATCGTCTTGTTTGGGATAGGCGTTTTTTGCTATCGTGTTTGCATGACATTCGGCAACCGCCCTACGTGAGTTGGCATTTTGATTGGCTTTCGTACTTTTCGTAACAGCGACCCGCCGCACTTAGCCAAAATTTGGCGCACGCGCTCCGGATTGCGGGGTTACGTGCAGCCAATGAATATCACGCTGCTTGACCGGCTGGTGCTTTCCAAGCTGTACTTCGATCCGGCCGGCCTCGTGCTGGCCACGGATGATGATCTGCCAATCGGTTTTGCGCACGCGGGCTTTGGCCCGGTCGAAGATGAATCGGCCTTGTCGTACGAAATGGGCGCAGCCATTTTGACAATCGTGGCGCCTCATCCGCAGGAAACTACAATTGCCGCGGAGTTGATCGCTCGCAGCGAAGCCTATTTATGCCACAGCGGAGCGAAATTGATTTATGGCGGCGGCATTCGCCCGCTCAATGCGTTTTATGTCGGGCTGTACGGCGGCAGCGAATTGCCAGGCATACTGGACTCTGACGCGCAGCATCAAAGCTTTTTTCGCGCCGCAGGTTACCGCGAAATTGACCGCACTGTGGTGTTGCATCGAGAGCTCTCCGATTTTCGACCGCTTGTCGATCGGCAACAAATGCTGCTGCGGCGGCGCGTGCGTGTGGAATACACATGCGATCCGCCGTTGCGGACGTGGTGGGAAATCTGCACGCTCGGAGATTTCACACGCTTGCAATTCCGATTGTATTTGAAAGATGAAGCCGAGCCCGTCGGAATGACCACGCTGGTGGACATGGAAACATTCAGCCACGCCTGGGGCGCGCGAACCGCAGGGCTGATTGACGTGTGGGTGGAAGAGCCGTATCGCCGGCAGGGAATGGGCATATGGCTGGTCGGCGAAATTTTGCGCCAAGCCGCCGAGCAAGGTTACGGCCTGATCGAAGTGCAAACCATGCAACAGAATGCGCCGGCCCTAGCGATGTATGCGAAGCTCGGCTTCCAGCAGGTGGATAGCGGCGTTGTGTTTCGGAAAGAAACATGAGCCACTGCGTTCATGAGCCACTGCGTTATTGTCCGCCTTGCAGCCGGACAATGTAATCGAACAACTGGTGTTCGGGGTCTCCCGGCAGTCGTCGCACGTACAGCGAAAGCGGAGTTGGCGTGCCCGTGCGGCGCAGGTCGGTTAGATATTCTTGCAACAAGGATTTGTGTGCCGGGTCGGTTTCGAGCAACCAGTGCACCCAAGACCAGGCTTCGGCGTAATCGCATTCAGTCATTTCCGCCGGCGAGCGCAGCGCTTCCAGCCGACGAATATCGGGCCGCCACCGTCCTTGCTTGGCTTGCTTGTCCAGCTCGACTAGCAAGGTGGAATTCATCCCATGCGTGCCGCGCGGCACTTCGAAGTACTTGGCCAATCCCTCGTCCAGCCACAGCGGCAAGTTTTGCACCATTGAATGCAAATAGCCGTGGCACACTTCGTGGCGCAGGTCTTCCGCCACTCGATCGCCCCAGTAAGCGTACACCGAAAGCTTGGTGTCGGTTTCGATGAAGAACGCTCGGCGGTCAGGAAAGTTAGGATATTTTAGCCGGATGAATTCGTAAAACTGTTCCGGCTCTTTGAACAAGTAAACGTGGATCTTTTCGTCCGAGATGGGCAGGTTCAGCTGGCTGCTAATGTCCACTCGTTCCGCATTGATTTCCTGCAGCAGCCGGTGTTGGCTTGGAATTTCGAAATTGCTGTGAATGAGCAACTGGTCCAGCGCCACGGTGAACCGCTCGGGCAGCTCCGCGCTAGATTTGGGAGCAGTGTGCCATGTAGCGCAGCCGCAAACTGCGGCGCAAATCGCCAGTGCTCCTGCCAGCCGGCAAAGGAATCGAAAACGAAACCGCGGTGCCCCCACGTGCATCCTGGTCCTCCATGACCCGGAAAAATGTGAGCAAAATCGGTTTGTTGGACTCGGCCCGCAAGAGCATCAAACCAACATGCGCGGCGCCAGAACCCAATGGCCCAAACCGACCCTATGAAAAGCGAGCAATGATAGCGAAGCCGGGCGATTGAACAAAGAGCAAACTGGCCGGCAGCTAGCTTTATTTGACGGCACTAAGAAATTCAGCGACCGTTAAGTCGGCGGCGCGGATCAAGCTTCGAAGTGTTCCACGGGCAACCTCGCGGTGGTCCGGCACTGATAGAGTGGCCAAATGGCCTTCTTTGACAAGAATGATGTGGCTACCGCTCTGTCGATTCACTTGCCAACCAAGCGACTCGAAAACTCGAACCACCTGACGACCACTCAGCATGGGCAGACGTGGCATTATGCTTCCACTTCGATTTGCCGAGTTTCAATAGTCAGGGGCAGACCTTTTTCCGCACGCACCTCTAAGCATGAACGGATGGCATCTTGAATATTAGCCAATGCCTCGTCCTTTGTTTTTCCTTGGCTAACGCAGCCGGGAATGGATGGGCATTCTACAATCCACACGCCGTCTTCATCCCGATCAATATTCACGAAAAATTTCATGACTTTTTCCACAGTGGCTTTGCAAAATTCGAGTTTTCTTTGTTCATCCACGTTGCCGATACTGCGACACTAAGGCCTCGGCTTCTATTCGTCGTGCGGCTCAACGCGACTAACCAGCTAATTCCCATAAATAAACCGCCGGCCAAGAGCCCGATGAGATTGCCGATACCGCTCATACTTAAATCCCAATTGAATATTAATTGTCCTGAATCTCGCGCATCAACTCATCCACGCTGACTGCTTTGCAGGCTCCTGCCTTAAATTCTTTGCCAGCTTCTTCCACGTCGGCAATGACCCGGCGGCGACCTTCTTCCGCCAGACGACGACGCAGAATCGCAATAAGCTCTTCCTTCTCGTCAACGGAGAGCTGATCAGCGGCCTCCAAAACTTCGCCAAAATGGACCGATTCAGACATCGTTTCTACTCCCCCCGAATTGAAGTGTGGGTCAGCCCTTCAATTCTACACTATTTCATGGATAGGAATTGCCCTATATCTTGTTGCGTCCTACTTGTCGCCATTTGCAATTAAAGCATCCAGTTCTTCTCGCAGCCGGGGTAAAATTTTGTCGTACGGAAACGCGCCCAGTTCTTCGCTACGGCGTTTGAGGTTCACAAAATTCGGACCGCACCACAGGCCCAAGTCGGCATCATCGGTTTCGCCGGGACCATTCACGCGGCAACCCATCACGGCGATGGTAATGCTGTGATCTTCGGCAAATTGAGTCATTTCTTTCACTTGCTGGGCCAATTCCACGAACGCTTCGTTTTCCACTCGGGAACAGCTTGGACAACTGATGATGTTCAGCGTCTTCAAGCCGAAATCGACCACGCTGCGTACCCGGCCAGCGGCAATATCGGCTAGAATGGAACGCCCCGCAGCAATTTCTTCCCCCTTCCGTGGATTGGGAACCGTGAGCGATACCCGAATGGTGTCGCCAATGCCGTGGCCGATGAGCTGCTCGAACGCGATCCTGGTTTTAATGATTCCATCGGGCGGCAGGCCTGCCTCGGTTACGCCCAGGTGCAATGGCACATCGGGCCGGCGCTCGGCAAAGCGGCGATTGACTTCAATCACCTTTTTCGGATCAGAATCTTTGAGCGATACGCAATAACGAGTGAAACCGAGCTGGTCCAGCAAGTCGCAATGTTCCCAGGCGCTTTCGAGCATGGGGGTAATCGAATCGGCCGGATCGTACTTTTCCTTCTTCGCCGGATCGACGCTGCCGCAATTCACGCCAATGCGAATGGCGCAATCGTGCTGGGCGGCGGCCTGGGCAATGAATTTCACTTTTTCCTGCCACGGCTTTTCACGCTCGTGATGGTACAAGTGCCCGGGATTGTAGCGCACCTTGTCCACATGCGGAGCGACATCAGTTACCAGGCGATAATTCTCTTGCAAATCGACCGCCAAATTCGCGCGCGTTTGACGGCGAATTTCAGCCAACGCCTCGGCATCTTTGCGGTTATCGACGGCAATTCGCACCACATCGGCCCCGGCCTGCTCCAAATTGCGCACTTGCGCCACGGTGGCGGCCACGTCCTGTGTGGCGGTAGCCGTCATGCTTTGCACAGCGATGGGATGATCGGCGCCGATGGTCACCGACCCGATTCGCACCGCCCGAGTTGGATTACGTTGAATGGCAATCATTCGTAAATTGAAATCAATCGAGTAAGCCTTCGGTGGAACCGCCCTTACGCGGTTTGCTTGGGTGGCCGAGCCGGTACGCCACTCAACATCCCTCGGGCGCCGATGTCTTCATCAAGTTGTGGCCAATGGACACCTTCTCCTTGGCCGATAATTTCATATTCTGCTCGCTGTTGTGGCGTGGCGTTGGCCAGCCTCCAAGACCAAACCAGCGGCACACTGATGATGCGGCCATCGGTCAAGTGCGCTGTAATCAAATCCGCGGTCACTTCGACGCTTTGAATGCGGGGATCGTCATTAGCCGCAGTGCTCATCCCAAGGCCTCGATGAAATGTTCCAGATGATCTGTAATAATGCGGCGAATTCGGCTCAGCTCATGTGCCGCAAATCCATTGTTTGCCGCCAGTGATACTTGATCAAGCCAAAATTTGCAGGTTTTATATTCTCGATGAACATGCCGGGGTTCATTGCAGTCGAAACTATAGAAAAAGAATCGGTACGGGCCGGGAATTCCACGAATGGTAGGCACAGCGTTGTTACCTGCATTTGGTGGTGATCGGCTTTCCGATACAGTTTAGCCCCATTTTTTGCCCAGTTCGGCCAGGCCGGCTTTTTGTAAATCGTCGGAGGTCATTACGGGGTGAAAATGGCATTCGGCGTTAAAGTTCAAAAAGAACGGTTCGGCCAACGCCGGAATTTGGGATGCATTTTCCATATTCACCACCAATAGGGCCGTCCGCTTGCCGTCCATGTCGGTGAAATAAACGGATTCCGGCTTAATCGCTGCCAGAATTTTACCCATGATCTTCCCGGCAGTCCCTTTTCGCACCAACGTATTAAACGGCTCATTAGGGCAATTGGCTCGAATCAGCATTCGCATCGTGCATCTCCGTGATCATTGAATTGCATGGGATTCCTTAGTCTGAGAGGAGCATCTTAACCGATTCGGTCGGGAGGGCCAAGGCGAGGCTTGACGGCCCGGTAGCGTATTAGTATAGTGATACACTATGTCACGCTTCTTGTTTCAGGCTTTTCCGGGTTCCGGCGTGCCGCTGTATCGGCAATTGGTCGATCAGGTGCGCCGGCACGCTGCCACGGGGCGGGTGCAAGCCAGCGATTTTTTGCCCTCGGTGCGGCAAGTCGCCCAGGAATTGCAAATTAATCCCATGACTGTTTCCAAGGCCTATTCGATTTTAGAGCGGGAAGGGGTGCTGGAAAACGTGCGCGGCCAAGGCATGCGCTTAAAAACGCCGTCGGGCAACGGAACGATCCGCGACAGGCGGCAAGCGCTCAAACCACTATTGGAACAAGTGGCTGCCACGGCGTATCAGCTTTCGCTGCCGCCCAGCGACGTATTGCGATTGCTCGAACCCATGCTGGAGGATCTCAATCGTGAGTAATTTAGAAACCGCGAGCCGGCCAACGACGGCCAGGGACTCGACCGAACTACTAATCGACGTGAGCGGCTTGCGAAAGCAGTTCAAACAGGGCAAGGAAGTACTGCGCGGAGTGAACCTGGAGGTTCCGCGGGGAACGGTGCTGGGCCTCTTGGGCAAAAACGGCGCCGGCAAAACGACCCTCATCAAGTGCCTGCTCGGTTTGCTGAAGCCGACCGACGGATCGGCAACGCTGTTGGGGGAAAATGCCTGGGACCTGTCGGCTCAAGCCAAGGAGCGGCTGGGATATGTTCCGCAGGTTGTGACACTGTATACCTGGATGAAGGTGAAGCACTTGATGGCGTACACGGCCGCATTCTACCGGAATTGGAACGCCGAATTGGGGGCAGAATTGGTGCAGCGCTGGGAGATTCCGCTGGACGATTTCTTTGGAATGCTTTCCGTCGGTCAGCAGCAAAGGCTGGCGATTGTGCTGTCGCTGGCCTATGAGCCCGAGCTGCTGATATTGGATGAACCGGCCGCGAGCCTGGATCCAATGGCCCGGCGCGAGTTTTTGAGCGAGGTGCTGAACATTGCCGATCAGCTGAATCGGACGGTCGTTTTTTCCACCCACATTACCAGCGACCTGGAGCGCGTGGCGGACACCGTGGCGATTTTGAAGGAAGGAAAAATCGCATATCACGGCGAGCTCGGCGAGTTAAAAGATTCGATCAAGCGGCTGCATTTTTCGGCGGCGGCGCCTTTGCCAAGCAGTTTCGTTGTGCCCGGCGCGCTGTCGACGCGCATCGATGGCCACCATGCCATGGTGGCCACGCGCGATTTGTCGCCGGAGCTGATCTCGGCATTGTGTCACCAATGGAAGGCTGACGTGCAGATTGAGGATTTGAGCCTGGAAGAGATTTTCCTGGAGATGCACCAACCATGATGGCGCAAATTGACCAGGTACTGGCGACGTATTGGCGACGGGCGATTTCCGGTCCAATTGCCATGGCAGCGGTTTCCCTGTTGCTGTTCTCTATAGCTGGGTCTTTGGCGGCAATACCTGTGGAACCGAAAGAAATTGCGCTGATGCAGCAGCAACACATCCTGGCTGCGATCGGGATGATGATCTGTCCGGCGTTCCTTGGTTCGGCATTTGTCGCAACGCATTTCAAGCAGCAGGTTATTCAGATTCACAAGCGGCGGATTCCAAATGCGGTGGCGGCCCATGTGATTGTCGTGGTGGGATTTTTGGTTCTGTTAGCAGTGGTTGTTCCTGCGGCAAGCATGGCCATCCGCACATGGAGTTGGGGGGTGCTGGGTCTTATCCTCGCGCTGACCGCAGTGACATTTGCCGTTTTCACGTCCCCAACGCCATGGACAGTGTTATTCATCCCGTTTGTTTTCATTGTTTGGTTTTCTCCGGTTCAAAAATGGCTGGAGCAGCTCTGCCAAGGGCGGCATGAAGCGTTCGGTTTGTCGCTTTTGGCCGTGGGCGTTTGCGGAATTGCAGCGACGCTCGTGTGGCTGTTACGAATGAACGAGGAAAACGCAGGATTTATTGACTTAATGGAGCTATGGGAAACTAAACGCTATTCACAGTTTGGGCTGAGCATTGCATGCGCGCGACCACGAACGGCATCGTGGCTGTACCGTCTCGGGACACCTTCGGCGCGCCAAGTTCCGTTGTGGCGGCAATGGGCCCGAGGATCGCTGTGGAAGCGCGTCAGGCTGTGGAATGTGGTGCGCAGCGACGGCGGATGGGGGACCGCGATCGTCTTGTTTTTGGGCTTCTGGGGTATCGCCTCAACGGAGTCGCCCGACCTGCGACCAAGCGTACTGCCAATCGGTGCCTTCTACATCATGTTTGCCCCTGTTTTCAGCGTGGCGATGACGTGGCAGCAGCAGCGCCAAATGGCAGCTATCGAATTGCTGCGACCGATAACGCGATCGCAATTTTTGATTGAGAGGGGGCTAACCTATGCCTATCGAGCGGCAATGGAGTGCGTACGGATGAATATTGCGTGGTGTGCGCTGGCATATGTGCTTGCGGCGGGCGCGCCGAATTGGAGTCAGACGCTCAGCGCATTGGTGGTGATAGCTGCGCTGCAAGTGTTAACCTTCGGACTGGCAATTTGGATGATGCGATATGCTTGGTTCACGTTTTTGGCCGCGATGATCATATTTTTAGCCGCATTGCTCATACTTGAGCCGTTTATTAATTGGCGAACCGCAACACTGGGCGCGCTCGTCTGGGTTACGCCGGGCATTGTTGCCGCGGGCGTTTTGATTACGTGGGACGCCTACCGGCGATGGATGCAGATGGAGTTGGGGTAAATTAGCGACGGCCTGCGACGCCCCCAGCGCGACCACCGGTCGCGGCTTTATATTCCCCATTCCCCATTCCGCATGCCCCATTCCATCACACGCCAATATCCTCATTCCACAGCTCGGGCTTCTCGCGGATGAAGCGGCGCATGAGTTCGATGCAGCGCGGGTCTTGCAGCACTTCCACTTTCACGCCGCGGCCTCGCAGCAATTCTTCTTCCCCCATGAACGTTTGATTTTCGCCCACGATGACGTGCGGAATGCCGTACAATAAAATCGTGCCGCTGCACATGGGGCACGGGGAAAGAGTGGTATACAACACACACTGGCGGTAAACCCGGGCCGGTTGGCGCCCGGCGTTTTCCAGGGCGTCCATTTCGCCGTGCAAGATTGCACTTCCTTTTTGCACCCGCCGATTGTGCCCGCGGCCGATGATTTTACCCTGATGCACAATCACCGAGCCGATGGGAATGCCCCCTTCGGCATAGCCGGCCTCGGCTTCTGCAATGGCGGCCTGCATCAATGGGTCCATATGGTTGCTCCTAATGCAATTTCACCACGCAGAGGCAGAGACACAGAGCAGCAGTAGGAAAGTATGATATGGGCTCAGAATTTGGAAGCCGTGGGAAACTCTTGAGCGGTATTTGTTCCACTGGTTTGGCGTAATTGTTCGATTTGATCGGCCTGCGCCAGCAGCCAAGCCCGAACTTTGTTGGCTGTGGGGAATTTTATCAGCATCACCATGGTTATCATGCCTACCATCGCTAATGCGAGCCAGTGAGCCTCCATCAAGTACGCCATGACTGCCAGAAAGGCAGCGCCTTCCAGCAGGGCCAGACCGACGATTAGCGACGTTTGATAGGTCATCGTTAATTGATCTGGAATGGATGTCGGTTTTTGCAAGTTTTTTCCGCTGGCTGCCGCTTTGCGCTGAAAATACAGCGCCAGTTGCTGGAAAATAATTCCGTTCGGTGATAAAGGAATACAATTGTCGGCCGGTTTTTGCTCCCATTTACCGCTGACAATCTGTTTAATTGCCCGCTGCGTGGTCAAATTGGGCATGACAAACGACAGGGGCACATTGACCATTCCCATGAAGAGGGCGGCACAAGTGATTGCAGGGAAATCGGCGTTGGCAATGAAACCATGACCTTGGTTTTGGATTTGCACCAGCCACAAAGTAATGAGACAAAAATTAAGCAGGCCAAGCAGCAGGGCCCCGGCGATAATTTGCGACGTCCGCAAACGCTGGGGAGAAACAAGATCCTCGGATTGATTCATCAGGCACCGCTGCGTTCTTGCCGCTGCTTTTGTGTGGGCTTATTATTTTCAGTTCTGTTGCTGTTAACCTTTTGTATCGTCGCTGTTCGGGCTGTCTGTTTTTTGGCCGTTATTTTTTTGGCTGGTTCCTTTGTCGCCAGTTTCATGATTTATGCGATCGGCTGCATGCTTTTGGTAGACACGGACATAATCGACTTCCATTTTGGAGGGAAAAGTGGTTTGCGAAGGATCGCCGCCGTTGTCGCCTCCGACGGCCACGTTCAAAATCATGTACTGCGGCGCGGCAACAAAGGGATTGGTTTTTCTAGCATCGTTATCGATGGTTTTCGTCAGGTCTTGGTCGTTGAGCAGCATATCATCCACGTACAACTTGATGTCGTTCTCGTCCCAATCCATGCGCCAAATATGAAATTTCGACGACCAATCTGCCGGAAAGCGACTAATTTGCCGGACCGCGGAATTCCAGGTGGCGCCGCCCCGATTTTGTTCGCCAGCCCAAGCGATGTTCGCCTTCAGTATGCCCCGATAATACTCCATGATGTCGATTTCGCCGGCGGCCGGCCAACGGCCGCGGCCCAGCGTCCACCAAGCGGGCCACAAGCCGGCGCTGGTGTCGATGCGGCCGCGCATTTCGAACCGGCCATAGGTCCATTCGTGCAGGCCGCGCGTCGTCATGCTGCAGGAAGTGTAATCGGCGTATTCGCGGCTGCGCTGCCAGCGCTGGCTATTAGCGCTGGCATCGTAGTTCGGATTTTTGAACTTTTCGCGGCGGGCTTCGATAATCAATAAACCGTTTTCGCAGCGCGCGTTTTCGGGCTGATACCATTGGGCTTCATGGTTGCGGACAAAGCCGTGCTCGTAGGTCCAGTTTTTCGGATCAGGCCGGCCATCTTGATTGAATTCGTCAGACCACACCAGTTGATACTCTGCTGCTTTGTCGCTCGGCGCTCTGTTTTCGTTCGACGCGCCGGCGGATGGCGGTGCTGTGGTCGATTTGCTCGACTCGGAGGTTGGATTTTCTGCGCGCGCCTGCGGCACAAGCAGCAAAACCGCGCAACCAGCAAGCAACATGGCCAAGCGATTTGGCATGATGCGGTTCCCTTTTGCCCGCGATGGTAAATGGTTCATGCGATAGTTCATTTCTGATTGTCGACCTTCACCAGTTGGAGATTGGCGGGGGTTAGCGCCGCGCTGGCTTCGGAATTGATAATTGCACCATCATTCAGATCGAACTTAACCACTTGAACATCCGTGGCGCCTTCCGGAAGGGTAAATTGGAGCGTGTTACTGCCGCTGCCGGAGGCGTACTCGGCAAATGCATTCCTCTTAAGCTCCAAGCGCGGCTTTCCTTTGACGGTGACATCGCTCGTGAATGTAACCGCAATTTTTCCTTCCATAGATTTAAAATCTTTGATCGCGGCGGGCTGAGGATGTTCTGGATTCCAGGTATTGTTGAAGGTCCAAGCCGCAGTAATTTGTTCCGGCTTGGGAGAACCGGCGGCGGTGGATAAATTATCGGCAAACCACGCATAATCGCCGCCATCGCGATGGCAATTGAAAAAATAAGCCCGTTCGCCCCATAAGTTTTGCTTATCTAAATCGGCATTGCGCTGCTTGTCAGAATCGGTGGCCGGCGCGCTGCCCAGCGGATAAATCACTCGCCGCGGCGGTCGATCGGCCATCGTGCTGGAAAATGTGCAATCGAGAAAATAAAACTGGGCATCGACGTGGTGGCGGGCCAAGCACCAGCCTTTCACGCCGTCGAATTTGCAATTGTGCAACACGTATTTCATGTCTTCGTTCACGTGGCCGTCGTGCCACACGGCGGCCGTAGATTTGACTTCATAGAAACTGCAATCCGTCACGTAACACCAACCTCGCGGGCAAACAAAATCGACCGATCCGCGAAAATTGCAGCGCGCATGGTAGTATCGTCCGCTTTGACCTTTCCATAGCGAGACCGTGTCGTTCCCCTCGCTCAGCACGTCGCTGTCGACGATGACCGTTCGATCGGCCGTGCCATAAATGGCAAAGGCATGCTTGCCGATGACGCCGGCCGTGTTGGCCACCGTAAGGTTGTCGAGCACGAAATCATCGCCATGCACGTTAATAACGCCGCGGCCAATGTCATCGGGGTGGCTGGTGAAATCGTCGGCCAATTGCGGAAATTCGAGCCGCGTGTTATTACGATTTTCTCCGCGCAAAGTAATGTTGCCGGCATTCACCCGGATTTTTTCTTTGTACACGCCGGGCTTGATGGAAATAATTTTTCGCTCGTGGTTGTTGTGCGGAATCGAAGCGACAGCTTCCTGAACCGTGTGGAAATCGCCGCTGCCGTCTGCGGCGACGGTAATATCAGGCGGCAGTGAAAACTCCGTACCGGTTTTTGGCGATGCAGTTTCCGGCTCTGCGGCCATGGCGTGGTTCAGAAAGGCAAGCAACGCAAGGCTGGCTAAAAAAAGAAATCGCTGCACAAATTTTTCCAATATCGGTTGTACTCTGGCGGCTTTCATGCGATTCGACTTTGTAAGCATTGGCGTGGGAGTTAGTCACATTTCCCAGCGGCGTTGTTCGAGCGATCGTTGGGTGGCTTTGTGATCTTGGTCGGTATCGGTTTTACGCAGAATAAACCAAGCCAAGCGCCCCAGCAACCTCCCATAAATAAAAACGGCAGCGGCAAACAATGGACCGGCAACCAGCGGCATGAGAAACGGCGAGGCATCGAACAGCACTCGCGTGATTACCTCGTTGGCGCCCCACAAGATTGCCGTCAAAAAATAGAACAGTATCCAGGCTTGCCACGCTGTACGCAGGCTGCGAAAAACCGGCCCAGAGACGGGCCAAAAAAAGGAATCTGCTTCCAATGCGCCAAGAAGAACAATGGGAAACAGCAGGAAGGTGAGTACCAAGCACGTGGGCAGGAAAATATCTACAAAAAAGCTGGACACGCCGGCCATTGCCGACGTAAGCAAAACCACTATCGTTCCCACCCACATTAATCGCACCAATACCAGCACTCGTTCGCGCCAGTTAGGATCTGGCCACTCATGAGCTTTGTCAATGTTGTAGGCTGCATTGACGGTGATGTCCATGAAACAAGCGGCAAGGTACGAAAGGCTGAATAGCACCGCAAAAAACGCAGCGATGCCAAAGCATCCGGTTTGCAGCGCTCCGGCCATGCTGTGGCTCATAAAACCCATCATGCTTAATAGCGCTGCTTCGTCGCCAACAATTAATGCCACGGATGCACAAATCCACTGCGCTAACGCATATCTTTGGAACGGGAACCCCAACACGTTGTTGGTAAATGCCCATTGCAGGCCAGCGCGGCGCGGCGGAGTGATGACATCCTCGCGCGGCTTTTCTTCCGATACCGATCCGCGTGCCACATCGGATCGAACGAAAAGCGGGGGCCGCGCCACCGGAGCTGGGGCGAGCCCAATTTCCGGTTCGCTGGAAGTCAAAACGTGCTGCACGCCAGAAACCGGCGGCAACTCGACCGGCTCCAAAGCTAATTCTTCCTCCGGAAAAATCGTCGGGGCGATCGCCGGCATTGCCGACGCTGTTTCCACAACGGCGCCGCCGCATTGCCGACAGCGCGGCGTGCCCTGTACTTGATTCCGCGGGAACTCCCGTCGCCAACGGCAAGTCGGACAGGTGAGCCACACGAAATTGGAAACGGTGTCACTCATGAGAGTGTCGAAAAGTGTTTGCGGTAACTTTGGCGGGTGTGCGAAATTTTTTCAAGCTGGACAAGCAACAGAATCGACGCGGGGCTAGCCGCCGTTGATGATTGCATTGTATCCCTAATGCTCGATCTGAATCGACTTGGGATCGACCGGTTTCTTCAGATTAGGCTGGTGTGCTTTATATTTTTGTTCCCAAGCGGTAATGTCGGCCACGACGGAATCCTGCCCGAGAGAACGCGCAGTGCTCAACGCCTTTTCGGCGGTGGCCAGCGCTAACTCGGGCTGGTTGGTTTCGACGTAAATCATAGTCAGTTGATGGTATGCTTCCTGCATCGTGGGTTTCAGTTCAACCGCCCGCCGCAAGTGCTGAATTGCCGCCGCAGGTTGATGCAGCTTGAATAAAGCCACGCCTAAGTTGCAATGGGCATCGAACGAATCGAGGTTTAGTTGCAAGGCGATGTTCAATTGCTCGGTGGCGGCGGCCGTTTCGCCTTCATCGAGCAAAGCGTCTCCCAGGTTCCCATGCAGCATCCAGCAATTTGGATTTTTTTCGATGGCGGCAGTATAAATGGTTCGTGCATCGCGATATAGACTGCTTTGTCGCCACGTTAAATAGGCCAGCGTGCACAATATTGCGGCGGTAACAGCATTAGCGGCGAGAATCGTTGCCCCCGAAGATGAGTGTCGCCAACGGCTCCATCCGGCGGCGACCAATGCCACAACCGCGATGATGGCTACGTGCTGATAATGGTCGGCCACTAAAGAGAACCGCATAAACCCAACATCAGTGAAACCCAATACCGGCAACAGCGCAATGCAGAAGAAGACCCACGCCAATAAAAAAGCGCGCCCCCAGGCCGTGCTTCGTTTCAAAACCAAAATTGCAGTGACGGCCACCGCTGCCATCAACGGGAGCCACCATTGCCAATCTTGCGGTTCGATCTGCCAAAGCGGGTAAATAAATGCCAAATCGAATGGCCACATCGCTTTATATAAGTAGAACCAGACCGCCGCGCCGGCGCCCAAGGTACGTTCTTCCATTCCGGCGGTGCGGATCACTCCGGGTGTGGCCAATTTCTGAAACCACACATTCAAGGCCGCAAACACGACCGCCACGATGACCAAGGGAATGAGCCGAATGAGGTCCCGCTTCGTAGCTGGCCGCTTCCAGGCAATAATCGCCAGCAGAATCAACGGCAAAATGACCACGGAACCTTTACTGAGGCAGGCTAGTACAAAGGCAAACAAACTGAGCAGGTACCAACCAGCTTTGCGCGGCGACGCCGGCCGGGTAGATTGCGCTAATGGATCGGCGGAGCCGTCCCCCAGGTTGGTCAGCGATCGGTCGGACTTCAAATACCACAAAATCGACAGCAGAAAGAACAGCAGCGATAACGTGTTCTTCCGTTGCGAAATCCAAGCCACTGATTCGACGTTGACCGGATGCAGCGCGAACAAAGCGGCGGCCAAAAAACCGCCAGGAATCGATAGGCGACTTATAATCAGCCAAATCAACAGCGATTCGCCAATGTGCAGCACCAGATTGACCGCGTGATACCCTGCTGGATGATTGCCCCATAACCGCCACTCCAGCCAAAAAGTTGTATACGTTAGCGGCCAGTAGTCTTGCGATTGCGTCGTAAACCATAATCGATACAAACCATCGGGAGCCTGCACCAACGGGTTGTTCAACAGTAGTCCGTCGTCATCGAGAATAAATCCGCCGTTCCAGGCAGGAAGATAGGCAAGGCTGGTGGCAACCACGAGGATTACAATTCCAGCCAGCACGTCCCAATGCACGTGCGGTCTGTTGCGACTTCCGGTCGGCAGATGATGAGAATCCAAACATTGAGAACCTTCCGGCTGATCTGGGATGATTTCAACGCTCGAACTCGACGATTTTTTAGCGGCGGCCATACCTCGCATTTTTTCTGGAAGTAGAGCTAGAACGCAAGTGCAGCAGCCTCCTTTAGGGAATTCGCCGGAGAATAAAGCATGAGCAGCCAGCCCATTTCGCGGCGTACTTTTTTATCCAGCACCAGCGCGGTCACGGGAATGGCTGCGGCCGGCCTGTTGGTGAAATCAGGATTCGGCGCGGAAGGGGCACAAAATGCCCCTCGGCACACAGGCGACCATGGCAAAACTGTCGCCTTGGTGTGCGACCCGGCAGATGCCATCGCGGCGGCAAAAGCCCCGCAATGGGCATTAGATCAATTGAGCAAGGCTCTGACGGCTTTGGGCATTACAGTCAGGCGCTGCCGACGGATTGGCGATGTTGGGGCCGCGGAATTTTGCATTGTCGCTGCCAGCCCCAAATCGTCTTGGCTTAAGGAAGTACTGGAGCAAGCGAAAATCACACTGCCCGATTCTCCGGAAACCTTGGCATTGGCCTCAGCCGGCTTGGGAGACAAAACGGCGCTCTTTGCCGTGGGGAGCGACGAACGGGGGCTAATGTACGCCATTCTGGAAGTTGCCGATCGAGTGGTGCACTCCGATCCGCCGCTGGCCGCCATCGAAGCGCAAAAACCGATCGTAGAACAACCGGCCAATGCCATTCGCAGCATTGCTCGATTATTTGTCAGCAACGTGGAAGATTTGCCGTGGTATCGGGACAAATCGTTTTGGGAAAATTATTTCACGATGTTGTCGACCGAGCGGTTTAACCGCTTTGCGCTTACGTTGGGCCTGGGTTACGACTTCACGCGCCAAATTCACGATTGTTACTTTCACTTTGCATACCCATTTTTCCTGGCCGTGCCGGGATATAACGTGCGTGCAGCGGGCTTGCCGGATGCGGAGCGCGATGAAAATTTATTGCTTTTACGATGGATCAGCGAGGCCGCCACTAAGCGCGGCCTCGATTTTCAATTGGGATTGTGGACCCATGCCTATCGCTGGGCCGACAGTCCGCAGGCAAATTACACCATCGACGGGCTGAATTCCGATAACCATGCGAACTATTGCCGCGAGGCGCTGACGCAGCTGCTTTCGGCATGCCCGGCAATTCACGGCGTAACCATTCGCACGCATGGCGAAAGCGGGGTGCCGGAAGGTAGCTATGAATTTTGGGAAACTATTTTTAAAGGTGCGGCCGGGGCAGGGCGGAAAGTAGAAATCGATTTGCACGCCAAAGGAATCGACCAGCGCATGATCGAAGGGGCGCTGGCCACGGGCATGCCAATTAACGTTTCGCCCAAGTACTGGGCCGAACACACGGGCTTGCCGTATCATCAGGCGGCCATTCGCTCGCTGGAAATGCCTCCGGCGTCACAGCGCAGCGAAACGGCTAGCAAAGGCGCGGGAAGCGACAACAGCAAGCGCAATGCCGACGGCAAAGCGAGCAATCAAAGCCTGTTCGCACTCAGCAACGGCCAGCGGCGATTCATGCGCTACAGCTATGGCGATTTGTTTCGCGAAAATCGCGAATATGGAGTGATGTTTCGCATGTGGCCGGGTTCGATGAAATTGCTGCTTTGGGGCGACCCGGCCATGGCCGCCGCCTGGGGACGCTACGCCAGTTTTTGCGGCAGTACGGGGATGGAAATCCAAGAGCCGCTGTCGTTCAAAGGTAAACAAGGTTCCGGCCTGGCAGGCGGTCGCAATGCTTACCAAGATGAGGCCCTCAAGCCCGCCGCCGATTGGGAAAAATATGCGTATACATACCGATTGTGGGGACGATTGTTGTACAACCCCGATGCCGATCCAGAAGTCTGGCGTCGCATGCTGCAAAAGAATTGGGGCGCAGCAGCCTTGTCGGCAGAACAGGCTTTAGCGCATTCCAGTCGAATCATTCCGCTCATCACAAGCGCCCACCTTCCCTCGGCGGCCAACAACAATTATTGGCCGGAAATCTACACAAATATGTCGCTTGTCGACGCCACAGCGGGAAGTCCGTATTCCGATACGCCCAGCCCCAAACGGTTCGGCACCGTCAGTCCGTTGGATCCAGTAATGTTTTCGACCATCGACGAATACGCTGCGGAGATTGTGGCCAAAAAGTTCTCCGGAAAATATACGCCGGTGCAGGTGATCAGTTGGTTAAATAGATTGGTCGAAGACACCAGAAAGCATCTCACGCAAATAACCCAGCAGGCAGGCGCGAAGAGCAATCCCGATCTGAAACGTTTGATCGCCGACGTGCAAATTCAAATTGGGTTGGGGGAATTCTTTGCGCAAAAAATTGAATCGGCACTCTTGTTTGGCATTTATCAGCAAAGCAAAGATCGACGCGGATTGGAAGAAGCGGTTAAGCAGTATCAAACGGCGCGGGACACTTGGGCGAAAATTGCCCAAGGCGCTGACGGCGTTTACGTCAGTGACATTACCTTCGGCCCAGAAAAGCAATTGCGCGGCTGTTGGTCGGAGCGGCTGGCGGCCATTGATCAAGATGTGCAGCGCATGAAAAAATTGCTGGAAGGAACAGCCACAGTGCAAGTTGAAAAATCCTCCGACTGGGACGGCATTCGCCAATTGCTCGATTCAAAAAATGCAGCTAACCCTACGTCGATTTCAATCGTTCATCAACCGCCCAAGCAGTTCCATCCTGGTGACGCAGTTCCCATTAAGCTAACGGTGGGCTACACGTCGCTTGTGAAAGCCGATGATTTGCAATCGTCGACTTTACATTACCGCCATGTTAACCAAGCGGAAAAGTATGAAACCGCCGAGATGAAAGCCGACGCCAATCGTTGGGCAGCAATGATTCCTGGCGAGTATACGCAATCGCAGTATCCTTTGCAGTATTTCTTTGCGCTCACCAGCGCGAATGGCCACACTTGGCAGTTTCCTGGCTTTGACGAAACGCTGTGCAATCAGCCGTACTTTGTGGTGCGGCAAGGCTGAGCGTGGACTCACGTTAAACCGGTTAGCGGCCCGCTGCTGCAATAATCGGGATTGCCAAAGCGCTTGAGCTCGTGGCCGAACGTATGGGCGACCGATAGCCACAGCCGGTTGTGCGGAACGAGGGGAAAATCAAGCTTGCGGCCCATACGGAAGCCCGGCGCGCCGCCGACCAACACGAAAGGAATATTATCGAGCGTGTGCGTGTTCCCTTTCCCCAATTCATTGGTCCAAACGATGAGCGTGTGATCGAGCAGGCTTCCGTCGCCGCCGGGCTCAGGTGTATCTGCCAGCCGTCGCGCAAGATATGCCAGTTGCTCGCAATACCAGCGGTTAATGCGAGTGAGCTTATCTTGCGATTCCTGCTTGCCATCTTCGTGATGCGAAAGCTCGTGATGCCCCTCATCCACTCCCAACCAGTGCATCTTTGCCTGACCGACTGAGTTGGTAAATTGCAGCGTAGCAATGCGGGCGAAATTGGCAGCGAAGCTGTTGACCATTAAATCGATTTGCAATTTGCTAAGCCGCGGCATGTTGTCGTTTTCTTCCTTAACGCCCGGTTCCAACTGGGGCAGGGCGTGGCCGACGTTTTGATCGCCGGAACGCAGTTCTTGTTCTAAATCGCGGACGAAAGCCGCGTGTTCGTCAAGCAGCCGCCGGTCTGGAGCGCTGACTGCGGAGCTGAGCTTGTGGAAATCGTCCTGCAAATCGTCCAGAATGCTGCGCAGGCTTTCTTGATCTTTCATTCGCCCATACAGTTTGCCAAACATTTGATACGGATTGTCGATGGGCGTGATGGGTTTATTCGGCCCAGAATAAACCATGCGCGTCCACGTATCAGCGTGGTCGGGAACCATTACGCCAAACTCCAGCGAGCCGAAGCGCGTGCGCGTTTCGGAATTGGCTTGCAGAAAGTTTTTAATCTCCTGATCGATCGACAGCCCGCTGGCCCAGCCCGCCGGTGTATCGGACCCGCCTTGAATGTTGCCCGGGAACAATTCGGTTCCCGTGAGCAGGCAGCCGATGCCACGCATGTGATTATCGCCATCGCCCCGGACTTTATCGCACACGCCATGTAACAGGAGCGTTTGGTCGCGCAAACCTTCCAGCGGCGTAAGGCTTTCCTTGAAAATAAAATCGTCACCGACCTCGTCCGGCCAAAACGTGTCGGGAACAATGCCATTGGGGCTGAACATAATGATGAGCCGCTGCTTAGGGTTGGATTGGCCACCCCAGCAGAGGCTGGGCAAATTCAGGGCGAAGGGGATTGCGGCGGCGCTAATTCCCAAGTGACGCAGAAATTCGCGGCGCGAGTTGAACTTGGTCATTGCAGTAATTCCTCAAGGCTTTTCCGTTTGTTCCGGTTCAGTGTTGGACGCCGGTCGCGACCCGGGCAACACTGCCGCGCTGGCCACAATTTCGGCTACCAGTTTGCGAATATTAAAGTCGTTTTGCTTGAACGAAACCGTAAGCTGGTCGAGCTCCTCTGGCCCGTAAGCGCGAACAGGTTGCTTGATTAAAAAATGAAACAGATGTTCGACGAAGGCCGCGTGGGTTTCGTCACTGTCGGCCAGGAATTTCGCCAGATCCCGCACACCGGAAAACTGTTCTGTTTCACCGCCGCGCGTTTCATAGCCACCGCTGGCATCAATCGACTTACCTTGCTCCTCCGCGCGAAACCGTCCCACAGCATCAAAGTTTTCCAGCGTAAATCCCAACGGGTTGATGGTGGCATGGCACACCATGCACGATTGGGAATTGGTCTGAAGCGCCACCCGTTGCCGGGTAGTCAGGTCGGGATGCAATTCCGGCGCAAACGGAATCATAGCCTCCGGAGGCGGCCGCAAAGCCCGGCCTAACAAATTCCGCGAAATGAACACGCCGCGGTGAATGGGAGAACTGGTTTGCGCGTGGGCAAAGGTGGCTAGCAAATACGGATGCGTCAGCAATCCAGCGCGATGGTCGGGCTCAAACTCTACGTTTTGAAACGGCGCATCGGCGGGCAGTTCTACGCCGAAGAATTTCGCCAGCCGCCCGTTGAGCGGAATCGAAGTGGTTAAAAACAGTTGCCGGAAGTCGGAGGAATCGCTCCCCAGCACATGATTGATGCACAACTCCAAAGAAGTGCGCAAATCGGTGGCGATTTCAGGAGTGAAATCGGGATACTGGGTTGGGTCTTTCGATAGGTCGGGAATTTGGTCGACTTTCAGCCATTGCAGAAAAAAGTCTCGCAGTTTCGAATGGGCGCGCACATCTGCCAACATGCGTTCAGCCTGATGCACCAACTGCTCGTGCGTGGCCAATTGCCCGGCTTTTGCCGATTGCGACAAATCATGATCGGGAATTGAATCCCAAATTCCAAATGCCAGCCGAGCGGCCACATCGTAGGAAGTGTTTGGATTTTCGTCGCCGATTTCGCGATACAAAAACCAAGGTGATTTAAGCGCCAGCAGCACCACGCGCTTGGCAGCAAATTCGAAATTGTCGCCGGACTGCTCGAACTGATGGCCGATGTAGCGCGCGGCCTGCTCCTCGGTAAGTGGCCGGCGAAAGGCGCGCTGCACAAAACGTGTGCAAAAGTTACGAATTTTTGCGGCACGCTCGGGCGACGACTCCTTCACGTCGGCCAGATCGTACAAATGTGACGCGACGTAATCGGCCGTTTCGATTGCATCCTCAGTGGTAGCTCGATCCCATTCTTTGGAAATCGATGTGCCGCGCTCATAACCCGTGCTGCGATCGTCCGGCGGAAAGGGGGCGCTTGCGACAAACACTTCTGGCATTTGGGTCGGCCACAAGCACCGCTGCGGAATGATTTCTTCCGTCAGGTGCGGCAATTTCCAGCGCAGTGCAATGGACGCTTTTTGCGGTGGCTTGTTCTTATTCTTGTCAGAATCGTCGACGCCTTGCTTCGATTTGGAAAACTCCAGCCGCAGCGGGTAGGCACGCCCGCCAAGCAAGTGAATGGAGCCGCGAAATTCCGTGTCGTTGCCCGACTTCACCCAGGCATCGATCAAGGGTTGATGAGCATCGTTTACCCACAGGCGCGCGGCGTGATCGGTGGCAATTAAGAACTCGTAATCGCCGGTATCGGGCGCGAGCAGCGCGCCTTGCCAGCGAATGGAGAATTGCCGCGGGTCGAACTTTTCGCCGCCTGGGCTTGCATCGCCAAAATCAAACGCCACCTGTGCATCGATGCGATCGAGCAGACGATCTTTCTCGTCAAAGTTGCGCGACCGGAAGTATTCGCCACGCAAACCGTACTGCTCGCTAATCTTCGTTGGGCCACGGAAGCTGGCGATCAAATCGGTGACCGCATTTTGATACTGCCGGACGGTCAGACGAGCCAATTCAATGCGGGCCGGCTGATTGCGAACTCTGGCGGCCGGGGAGTAAAAGGCATCGTAAATGTAGGCCGCAACCTGGTGGGCATCGTCGCCGGTGCACGTTCCAGGCTGATCTTCCGGCATCGATTTTTCGATCAACCGCGCCAATTCGGCAACGGAACGGTCGCCCACTAGCGGATCGGGGTGATGCTCTTTTGTTCCTTCGCCGGCGGCGCCGTGGCACTTGGCACACGTAGTAGCGTAAATATCCTGTCCGCTGCGAAGATCAGCCGCAACTGCCTGCGAAACGGCTAGCGCCAAAAAAATATAGGCGGGCGCCGCCAGCAGATGGCGGCTAAAGGCGGGAATTCGTCCGGGCATATTACTAGTTTATCGTGCCCGCGCAGCAGTGGTCAACGCTTGCTCGCTAGGGGTGTCCACTGGGCAAATCAGTTAACGTTCCCACCGCAAGGCGGCCGTCGGTATGGTAAGGATCGCCCCCCGCCGTTGCGGCCTTCGTGTTGCGGTTGAAAATTGTCGATCCAATCGACCGAGCTAATTTCTCCGGCCGTTTGCAAATCGTTCAATAATTTGTCTCGCTCGGCATCCACATTGGAGCTAATGTGGTGGGTAATTTCGCCGGTGGTTTGACAGAAGCCGACGCTAGTATCGAGTGTTGCAACACCCAGCCACAACGGTTGGAAACTCGGCTCGGCCGTGTTGGCAGGTAGCGCTCAAATAACTTGGAAGGTTGAATTCAACTAACCGTAGCAAACATTTGCTGGACCTCAAAGATCAGCGGCTTTATACTAAGACCAAACCGTGAGTCTGCAATCTTTAAGGCGTCACGGTTGAAAGTGCCGGGAGGAGGGAACGGCAATGACCGTCCGGAACCAAGCATGTACTCTAAGTTGCGCGCGGGGACTTCTTGCGCGCTGGCTTCCCAAAATCGCTTTTGCCCGGGGATTTGTCTTCGGCTTGGTTGTTGTGGGGATGGCCTCCACATGTTGGGCAACCATCAGCATTTCGGGCACCAGCGGCACCACCTGGACCATTGCCAACGGCGATTTAACGGTGAAGTTTAACTCGACAAACGCCAATCTCACGAGCGTGGCCATCGGCAATAGCGGAAACGTTCTCGACCCAAATAACTCCAAGCTTTATCCGGAGTTCGCCGGCACGCCATTTGGTTCGGGCCCCACGACGGCCAGTTTTCAGCAAACGAGTAATTACATCGATTTTTGGACGACCACGCAGTCTTCCGGCACGACAAATCCGATTACGTATTCGTTTCATTACGTGATGTTCAACAACGATCCGGACATTGTGTGTTACGAGGTGCTGAATCATTCCTCCACGGACCCGGCCACTGGCGTTGGCCAAGGACAGTTTTTAGCACGCGTCAACACTTCGCTGTTTAATAACACTTATCAGGTAAACGTGGGTCCCAACAACATTGGCGTGCAAACTTCTACCTTGCCGCCCTTTTACCCCGCCGACGGCTCCCCCAACATGCAAACGGTCAGCGCGCAGGCTGGCCGGACGGTGCAAGACGCCACCACCGATTTAACTGGGAGCGGCTTAGCGGGCGCGTGGGGAACGAACAGTTACACCAAGTACGACTATTCCGCTTACATGCAGTTTTTGCAGGCCACAACCGAGTATGGGTCGCAATACGCAGTCTCGGCGCTATTCACCTCGAAAGACACGATGACCGGCGGTCCGACCAAGCAAAACTTGATGTTAACCAACAATATTTCCATGATCGAATTTCTTTCCAATCATTACGGAACGGGCGATCCAAATTACGGCTACACGCCCACCCAGGGAGTCAATACAACACGTTTGTTTGGACCGTACGCCTTCCGTTTTACACCGATCAGTGGAGAGAACGGTGCTCAGCTTTATCAAGATGCCGTCAACAGCATGTCGACCTTACAGGCCGATTATGATACCGACTCGGAGCTCATTAGCACGGGCTATACTCCTACTTCGCAGCGCGGCAAGCTGCAGGTAGCGGTTCCCAATGCGGCCGGTTGGAGCAGTAATGCCAACAACAACACGATTGTGCTTGCGGATCCCGGAAAGAGCTTTCAAGAATCGACGACCGGCTATCAATACTGGGCACAACTTTCCGCCAGTGGTACAGCGAGCATTTCCAGCATTGTGCCGGGAACATATCGGTTATCTTTGTACGAATTAGGGCAGTGGGGAGAAACACGCTACGACAACATCCAAGTAACTAGCCAGCAGCTTAATCTTTCTAACAGCATCAAGTTTACCCCAGAGAACTTCGGCGCCGCCGCGCCCATTTGGACCATCGGCACGCCAAATCGCTCGGCTAATGAATTCCTGAACGGCCACGCCACCAGCGCCAACCCCGGCGTCGTTTCCGGTGGGGACCTGAGGCAATTCTATGGCGCCTACGATTATTGGGCGGAAGAACAAGCACTGGGCAACCCCGGCAAGGTGGTGTATTACGCCACGACCGTAGGTTCCACTCCGGCCACGAACGACCCCAATAAGTGGATTGCCAATCAATGGCAAAAATTCAATCCGGGACTGTACGATTCGAGCAATGGGACCACCGATGACTACTCCAAAATTGCGCCGGCGTATGTCACAGCCGGAGGCGGCCCAGGCACTTACACAGGCTCACCATGGGAAGTACATTTCACCACCACCGCGACCCAAAAAGCGCAAGGACAATATGCAGTGCTTTCGGTTGGGTTGGCCTCGGTGGAAGCCAGTTTGACGGTCGCACTTAACGGCCATTCCGAAACGTGGCACTCCGGCGGCGCGACAGGCACGCCCATTTCCGTTTCTGCCGATGCCATGACCCGCAGCGGCGACGCGGGAGTTTATCAGTTTTTGGCTTTTCAATTCCCGACCTCTGATTTGAATGCCAATGGCAGCGACAATGTTTTTACGTTTAGCGTTAGTACAACGGATGGCGTGATGTACGATGCCTTGCGCATGGAAATTACCAATACACCGGCCGATCCCAGCATTACCGGCTGGCATGATTATGAATACATTACCGGGTCGAATTCCCAAGTCGATGCCAACAACACGGCGGGCAATGTCCTACCGGGCGATTTCAACGGTGACCGCCACGTCGATGCGAGTGACATCAACGCCATGCTAAACGCACTCGTCAATTTGCCCAATTATCAATCGGCCCACGGCCTCACCAGCGTCGAAATGTTGACCATCGGCGATTTGAATAATTCCGGAACGGTAAACAACGCCGATCTGCAAGCACTTCTCAATTTGTTGCTATCGGGAGGCGGTTCCACAAATCCAGTTCCCGAGCCGGGCACTGCTGTGCTGCTAATCCTCGGCGGCAGCGTTTTGGCGTTGAGCTATGCTTGGAAACGGGCCCGCGCGGCGCCGTGGGCATTACGTTTTCGCACCGCTGGCCAGCGAATCTTTTTTTAACAGGCCCGGATGCTTATCGCGAACTTTACAAACCTTCGGAATGGCTGCGGCTCGGACGTAAGGTTGCAAAGGATTGTTGCGGGCATAATCTTGATGATATTCTTCCGCCGGATAAAACGCTGTGAGCGGCTCCAACGTAGTGACAATTGGCCTGGAAAACGCATGCGCATCGCTCAATTGTTTGATTTTCGCATGGGCCAGTTGCTTCTGTTGCTCGTCGGCATAAAAAATGGCCGAGCGATATTGCGTGCCGTAATCGTTGCCCTGGTGATTTAACTGCGTCGGATCGTGGGCATCGAAAAACACATCGAGCAAACGATCGTAACTGATGCGGCGCGGATCGTACGTGATGCGAATTGCCTCGGCATGGCCGGTATTTCCCTCGCAAACCTGTTCGTAGTCGGCAGTTTCTGGCTTGCCGCCGGAATAGCCGCTTTCCACGTCGCTAACACCATCGAGTTGCTCAAATACCGCTTCCGTGCACCAGAAACAACCACCGGCGAATACAGCAGTGGCCGATTCATTTGAGCCCTGTGAATCGTCTTCACGCAAATCGTTCTTACTGGCCAAATCTTGTTTTTCCATTTGCGAGGCTAAAGGATCGGCCAACGTGGCAAGCTTCTCGCTAGCGGTGAAATTTAACGACGCCGAATTTAAGCAAAACCGAAGGCCTGTAGGTCGGGGGCCATCGTCGAATACATGACCCAAGTGCCCGTCGCAGCGTGCACAATTAATTTCCGTACGACTCGTGCCATAGCTGTAATCAGACTTTTCGGCGACGTTGTCTTTGGCGATGGGTTGAAAAAAACTCGGCCAGCCGGTGCCGGAGTGAAACTTGGCATCGGACGAAAACAAGGGCAACCCGCAGCCTGCGCAGGTGTAAACGCCTTTCATCTTATTATCTAGCAGCGTGCCACAAAACGGTCGTTCCGTGGATGAACTGCGCAACACCTCGAATTGCTCCGGGTTAAGTCGCTGGCGCCATTGCGCTTCGCTTAGAATTAGCTTGGGAGATTCAACCGGCCCAACGAGCTCACCATTTCGATTGAAGACGTGTACTCGGACCATTGTTTCATCCTCCTGTGAATTGTCACGTTTCGATGAATTGTTGCGTGGGAGGCCGGCAATTTCAACCAGCACATCACAGGCATGGGCTAATCAGCCGGGAAAATGTGGAAAAGCGATGCTGCGCCGACCATGACAGCTCTGCTTGAATTCTGCTACTTGATGCACTTCATTGAAAAGCGGAAACTATTCCCGCTGTCGCGCATTTAGCTTTCGACCGATAAGCTATGATTAAAGTTGTCTAATCCCCGATTGCCGAGACGGTTTTGAGATTGTAGCCGAGCTGCTCCGCATGCACATGGATCTGCCTATTTCGGATTGTAAACCATACACGCGGGAATGGTACGAACATCTGCGGCGCTTGTTGGGCGAGGCGGGCTGCCGGCAACTCGGCTTTTACGAGCTTCCGGCTAATTTTGTGCTGTCGGTGGTTATTCCCATGTACAACGAGGCCGCAACAATCCGCGCATTGGTCGATCGTGTCAGAAATTCGCCCTTGCGGAAAGAAATTATTTTGGTCGATGACGGCAGCAGCGATGGATCGCGCAATATTCTTCAGCAATTGCAACAAGAGAACAATGAAGACCACGATAATCGACTGCTAGTATTGCTGCATGATCAGAACCAAGGAAAAGGAGCCGCCTTACGAACGGGATTCGCTCGCGCCACCGGCGATGTTGTCATTGTGCAAGATGCGGATTTGGAATATGACCCGGCCGATTATCCGCGGTTGTTGCAGCCCATTGTGGAAAACCTAGCCGACGTTGTGTACGGCAGCCGATTTTTGGGAGATCAGCCCCATCGGGTGATGTACTTTTGGCATTATGCGGGCAACCGGCTTTTGACTCTGCTATCCAATTGCTTTACTAACCTTAACTTGACCGACATGGAAACCGGGTACAAGGTTTTTTCGCGGCAAGCATTGGCCGCGGTGCTGCCGGCATTGCGGCAAAATCGATTTGGCATTGAGCCCGAAATAACCGCAAAAATTGCCAGGCGGAAATTTCGGGTGTTTGAACTTTCGGTAAGTTACTCCGGTCGTACCTACCAGCAGGGCAAAAAAATCGGCTGGCGCGATGGAGTAAAGGCGCTCTGGTACATTCTCCGCTACGGTTTTGCCGATTGATCACGGCAAAGGAGCTCTGGCGGCGCTTGCTCACTAAGTGGTGACGTTTCCGCGCGGTTAGCTTGCAAACAAACGGTCTTAATGATGCGGAACAGCTCCTCCGGCTGAAATGGCTTGGAAATGTAGCTATCCATGCCGGCCGCCAAACAACGTTCCTTGAATCCATCCATAACGTGTGCCGTCATCGCGATAATTGGGGTTCGATTACTGATTCCCGATTCCTGCTGGCGAATGACTGCCGTTGCGGCTAATCCGTCCAAATCGTGCATTTCGACGTCCATTAAGATCAAATCGAAATGGCGCTGCCGCCAGCGGTCGATTGCCTGGCGTCCAGAGTTCACAGTTTCCACATAATGTCCATGCAACTCCAACAATCCAGCAGCCACTTCTTGATTCACTGGACTGTCATCGGCGACCAAAATGCGCAAAGCCTGGGCTGCGGAATCCGGCGCACTACTGATCGTTTCCAGCGCCTTTTCGTTCTCAGGAGCAAATACACTTTTTAATGCGGACTTCAGCTCTTGTGCCTTGATAGGTTTCGTCACACAGGGTTCAATTCCCAATTCTTGGCACCGCTGAGTAATATCGATACGAGCGACCGGCGCCACGATGCCGACAATCGGCACAGCGGCATGTAACTCTCGCTGCAAAATTTCCACTTGGTCAAGCTCTACCGGCTCGGCTGCCGAAATATCGACAACCAATAGATCAGCTAGCTTTCTGTCTTCGGAGTTGCCTAAGCATTTCGACACAATGTCGCCTGCTGGGTCAACAGCATCCACTTCCAACCCGCAATTCTTCAAAATGGCACTATAAGCTTCGCGCGCGTGAACGTTGCGGCACAGTAGAACAGCACGCCGCATAGTTTTTGATTCCCAAGCGGGCGACGGCTCTTCGCCAACGGTCGCCAATTGCAAGGGTATGATAAATTGAAACGCACTCCCTTCACCCAGTCGGCTTTCCACCCAAATACGACCGCCCATTAACGCAACTAATTGTGATGAAATCGAAAGGCCTAAGCCGGTGCCGCCATAGCGACGGGTCATTGAGGTATCGCTTTGCCGAAACGCCTCGAAAATAGAATTCTGCTTCTCTTGGGAAATGCCGATGCCGGTATCTTGGACCGAAAAGTGCAGTACGTAACGATTGTCGACGTGCTCCCGGCACCCCACCCGCACATAAATTCCTCCGGCGTCGGTGAATTTGATGGCATTGCCAATCAAATTCAAAACAATTTGTCGTAGACGACTTGGATCGCCGAGTAAGCTGTCTGGAACATCCGGCTCCACGTGGCAAATCAATTCCAATCCTTTGCGCCCAGCGGGGACAGCAAATAATCGCGCTGCATCTTCAACCACATTGCGCAGAAGCATCGGAATGGATTCAAGTTCTAATCGTCCGGCTTCAATCTTCGAGAAATCGAGAATGTCGTTCAAAATAGCCAATAGGGCGCTGGCGGAATCCTTGACCACGGTTAATTGTGATCGTTGCTGATGTGAAAGCTGAGTATTTAGCGTTAGTTCTGTCATGCCAATCACGCCGTTCATTGGCGTGCGGATTTCGTGGCTCATGATCGCCAAGAATCTGCTTTTCGCTTGACTAGCAGCTTCCGCAGCTTGTTTGGCGACCGTCAATTCTTGCTGAGCCGTCAGCAACTTCTGAGTCAGCCGTTCTAGTTCCTGATTTGACACCGCCAATTCCTGCGACCTGGCTTCCACAGCCGCAGTACGCTCTTTCACGCGCAACTCCAAGTTCTCATTCAATGCTTGCAACTGGCCGAATCCTGCCGCGTTTTCGAGGGCAGCTCCGGCAATCGTGGCGATGTAATCGGCTAATCGTTCTTCATCGGCCCCAAACAATCCTCGCACGTGTTCATGTGTGACATACAAGCAAGCGATGGCCTCTCCGCGTACATACAATGGCGCACACAATGCTGAGCGATCGGTTCCGGAATCACTCCGATTCCCAGCCTTGAGATCAGTTTCTTCCACAAACGCGACTGCCCGACAGGTCCGCAGCGCATCGGTGATTTTGGACTCATCCCAAGCACCAGGAATATTCCCTGCTGCTGGCACGAATGAAAGTTGTCCCTCCTGATTCACAATTTGCAACACAATGCAATGCTCGGCCCTTAATAATCGCAGCGATGCAACACGGGCCTCCCCCAAAATTACCGGCGGTGATAAGGCGGAAGCAATTCGTCGCCCCCAATCGAGCACAGCATCAAATCGATCGACCAACGAAAGGCTAGCCAGTTGCTGCGTTGGGCCGGAAACACTCCCGTCGACTTCATAAACGCGTAATTCTCCTAGAATTGCCTGTGCCTCCGACCTATGCGGCACCGCATCGGGGTGGCCCAATTCCGTTTCTAATTCGGCCTGGGCTAATAGGGTTTGCGCGAATTCGTGCTGGGCATTTTGCCGCTTAGCAAGTGTCAGGCTTTTTTTGAAATAGGGGAACGCTTTACTAGGCCGATCGCGCATCGCCATGACCAATCCCAATTCGCGATATGCATGCGGTACATCGTTTTTGCACAGCCAGCGGTTGCGAATTGCTTTTCCTGCTGCAGCTTCTGCCTGCTGCAAAAGTTGAATTCGACGCTGCGAAGTCAGGTCTTCTAGCTGAGCTGCCTGCAGGCGAAACACTGCGGCCAGCCAAGGCCAGTACGGCAATGTGTAGGCGTTACGCACTCCAGCGGCTTCAACGACTTCAATGGCTTGCTCTATTTGCTGTTGCGCTGCAGCCAACTGGCTGGTCCCGAGGAGATGAATTCCATTGGCGAACAGCACCTGTGCTTTTCCTTGGGCATCATGTCGTTGGCGTGCAAGTTCTGGCTTCAAGATTTGTTCTGGCACTGCGCCGCCCGTGGCGCGCACCCAAATATCCAAATTGATTCCAGAGGCTTGCTCATCCCCCAATTCAATTCCCGATTGGTAATTCAATCGCGATTCTTCCAGGGCGCCTTGCAAATCGCCCAAGCGATATAACGAAGCAGCAATTTGATACCGCGCAATATGGACCTGCCAGTAATCGCCGGTGCGCTCTAACAAGCGGATAGCATCACGACACTTCTCAATGCACTGCCGATAGTGTGATCCGGCATAGAGCACCACACCATAGTAATGCAACGATTGCCCTTGGCCTGACCAATCGCCAAAGCTCTGTCGGATGTTGAATGATTTTTGTGCGTATGCCCGTGCCCGGCTCAAGTATCCGACCAAGGTAAGACCAGGCGCGTGTTCTGCGTACGCTTGCGCTAATTCCAACGTTGGGAGAAAACGTTCTGCTAAATTCAAGTTTCGCAAATGCGCCCACATCACATGCAACAGGCTGCGGCAGTACCAGCATCCATGAGCCAAGTTACTAAGCAATCGCAGCGTCAATTGCTCCTCTTCATCCGGCAAGCGATGTGTCCTGTGTACGAATACTTTTGGAAAGCACGTATGAAGAAATTGGACAAATGCTTCTTTCATGGTAAGCAACAGCATTATCAGCCAACGGCGCGGAACAAATCTGCCTAACGAGCCTAGCGCCTGTTCGTAGTGACAAATGGCGCCCTCCATGTCGCCGCGCTTGAAGGCTAATTCGCCGAGCTTTCCGAGTATCTGAGCTTCATCCCAGGAATCGTTGGCAGCGCCCGCTGCAGCTTGAAGTTTTTCGCCCGCTTGAACGTAATCACCGCGGAGCATGAGCACTTCGCCAAGCTTCTCCAGCGTTCGATAGCGCACTGCGGGCGTTGCGCCCTCGGTGCCGCGCTCGGCGATGCGATATTGCTGCTCGGCAATTTCCAGAGAATATTGTGCCCGTGATTGGTCCGCGGCTTCTAGCGCATAGGAAAGTGCTGATTTAGAATCGCCGGCCGCATCAAAATGATAGGCAATCTCGGCGCTTCGATCGGGCGCTTGCAATTGCAGATATTTTGCTGCGCGGCAGTGCAGGCTTTTGCGCTGCGATTCCTCTAAGGATTCAAGCAAAGCCGTTCGAATTTTATCGTGGACAAATACGCAATGCGAACCGTCCGGTCGCAGCCATACCAATCTCCGCTGGCGCGCGGTGTCCAAGGCTGCAATTGCTTGGGCTGGGGATTGCTCGACCAACTCTGCAACAACGTTTAATTCAAATTCTTTTCCCAAGACTGCGCCGTGTGACAGCAAGCGCAGTGCATCCTGCGGTAATAAACTCAACCGGCGAGTTAGAAACTCAGCCGCCTGGCGCGAAGACTGTACTTCGTCAACATGATGCGGGTCGAGCCGCCAACCCTCGGGCTCCCGTTGAAGCGTCCCAGATTCTACCAGTCCGCGCAACACCGCCGACGCCATAAAAGGGCTACCTTCTGCCAGTCGAGTGACCGCTTCGATGACGGCCGCGGGAAGCTGCCCTGCCATCGACTCCACTAATTGCTTGATTTCATTAGCGTCGAATGGCAAGAGGCGCAAATGCAGGGAGGGATTGCAACGCCTAAGAGGATGAGCGGCGTCGACTTCCTCGGAGCGAAACGCGGCCAACAGCAAAACCGAATGCGAGTTGCCTTCAGTGCGCGATTCTGATTGCCATCGACGAATTAAACGATACGTTAGCTCGTCGGCCCACTGGCAATCGTCGAGCACCACCAAAACCGGCCGTAGCTGTGCCTCCAGTGCATTAAGAAAGCTGGTCAGCGCATGCAACGTCCGCATTTCGCCGGCTTCTTCGGGTGCAGAAGCAAAGGCGGCAGTCGACCCAAACACTTCCGCTAGGCCAGGAAGCGCTGCGGCAACGACTGGCGCTTCATCGCCCAATCGTTCTCGAATGGTTTTAGCAAGGTCCGGATTTGATTCCACTGCGGAAAGAAAGCCTTCGACCACTCCTTCTAGCAGCGAAAATGGTCGGCGCGCAACATCATTTGTTCCTTGTCCCCACAGCATCCAAAAGCCTTGTGCTGCCGCGCGGTGCGCCGTCTCGGTCAGCAGGCGTGTTTTTCCACCGCCTGATTCTCCTTCTAATACAATTAGGCCTCCCTCACCGCGCTTGGCCCGCTGCATTTGTTCGTCCAGTGCGTTCAATTCGGCGGCCCGGGCAACGAACGCAGGTTCCGTGAGCGTTCGTCGATCATCATGGGCGCCAATAACCACCGCGGGCTCATCTTCACCGCGCTCCATTGCCGCTGCGATGGCCTTTAAGTCCGCCAATGCAGCTTGGGCCGATTGGTAACGATCGCGCGGGTCTTTGCGAAGCAGACGCTGTATCATTTCTTCCAATGCACGCGGCACTGAAATACCCAGTTCGCGCAATCTGGGAACGGCGGCCGTCATGTGCTCGAATAACACGGCGCCTAGTGTGTTGCCGGAGTACGGAGGACGTCCGGCCAAGCAATGAAATAATGTGATGCCAGCGGAATACAAATCAGAGATTTCGGTGACATCTTGATACAAAGAACCTGCCTGTTCCGGCGAAAGGTACAAGGCCGCTTCAAGCGATTGCGATTGCAACGGACCTTCGTCGGAACACAGCGCCGGCGTAGGATCAATATCAACCAACGTGGCCGTCGTTAATGGTACTGTTGCGGCAACGATAATGTTTGCAGGCCGTACTGCGCGGTGCAACAATCGATGCTGGTGCATGTCGTGCAGCGCCGAAAACAGCGCGTCGCCCACCGCAAGCGATTCAGAGATCGTTAGTCGCCGAATTTCTAAGCACTTTTGCAAAGAAATGCCTGGCATGCGCTCGTAGACCAACAGCAAATCGTTCTGCTCGCGCCCCACATACATTACTGGCGCCAGCCACGGGCTTTGGAATCGCTGAAAGCGAGTTGCTTCGTATTCCAAACGCATCAGAGAGCCTGGATGTACGGTATCCACGGGAATAACTTTGACGATCACCTCACGGCCATCGTCAATGCTTCGACCTGCGTACGTATGAATTCGATGCGCTTCGCTCAAACACTCGCGCAGCTGATACCATGAGCCCACGATTCGTCGATCTGGGTCTGAAACCGATTCGCCGTTAGTTTGGTCCTTCGCGTTAGCCACGCGATATTCCTGAAAAGATAATTCAACAGCGCGTGTGTATTGTTCACGCTGAACTGACTGCGGTCCTGTTCCGATTCTGCACACACACAGCGAACAGCCTGGCACAGGCAAATACCTGTACAAATGTAGGTTTATCGCTGCGAATTCGTCACCGATGGAGCAACTGCAAGGTCATATTTCAGGAGTGGAACCGGAGCGCCGCGCGAACAATGTACAGATTTAGATCCATCATGAAGAATGTATGTACGTGTTCTAACGATAAGTCTTCCTACTCCGTCTACATGGGGGAAATTGCAAGTAGCGATGTGTGATTTAGAAGTGCTGCAGAGAACACAAATGTGCGCCGCACAAAGACATTTTTTTGCGGTTAACCGCAGACGAGTACCAATTGTTGCTCCATCGTGGGCGCATAGTTTACGCCAACCCTACAAACTGAATTGCAGCGATTAATTTTTTCCAATTTCGGAGAAGCAAACTCTGAATTTGCTTGCATTGTGTGCCTTGATTTTGCATAAACGATTGCAGGGCTCGCAAGACCTGTACTTTTCTCAACAGTTCCAGCGAACCAAGGACCTTTACGATGTTTCGGGGTTGTGCACATTCGAGCGCTCACCCCGGTTCCACTAATTTTTCTGCCCAAACGGTGTCGCCATGGATTGCAAAATTGCCGCCTTCTTTTCCGATCACGTTTCTCATTTCACCCAGCAACTGCAGGAATTCGATCGCCAAATTGCCCCCGACGCGTTGCCGCACTCCGATCAAATACTCGAAAATTTGACCAATTGCATCAACAATTCGTTAGCGGTTTGTGCGGCATTTGAAAAAGAACTCGAAGCTGCCGATCCGCTTGTTTTGAAGGATGTGCAACGACGATACCGAGAAGCCATTTGGCCCTGGTTCGGTAAAAGTTGGTGCATGCAGCGAGCGTTGACCAAGCCACGTGGCTATCCTGGCGATGCAATGCTGCTAACGGCAATTTATGACGGCGTGGCGAAGTCGCTGGGCCTTGGCGGATACTTCGATCGCTACTTTCTGAATACCACGCTGGGTAGAGCGGTTCCAGCCCGGATGTGGGAAGCTCGACGGTTCCTCATGGAAGAGTTAGGACGGCGTCGTGGCCGAGTCGACGTTATGGATGTGGCCTGCGGTTCATGTCGTGAGTATTTAGGAGGATTCGAACCATCCGCCGATCGAGAGACAACTTTCACCTGCATCGACAACGATCCTGAAACACTCGAATTTGCCAAATCACAAACGCAAGCGGCGCTAGCCAATAGCGGCATTACAGGGCGATTTATTCGCTACAATGCCTTGCGGATGGTGTCGGCAGAATCGAATATCCGCCGCTTCGGACGGAGCGATGTAATCTACAGCGTCGGGCTGTGCGATTACATTCCCGACGAATATCTGATTCCGCTGTTGGCCGGTTGGCGCGAGTCATTAAACCCGGGCGGGGTGGTGTATGTCGCCTTCAAAGACACGAAGCTGTACGATAAGACTGAATATCAGTGGTTGGCTGATTGGTACTTCTTCCAGCGCACCACGGACGATTGCCGGCAGCTATTTGTCTCGGCTGGTTACGACATGAGCGGTGTAACGATGACGCGTGACCCGATTGGCGTGATCATCAACTTCATCTGTCGCGACAAAGTTCCTGCGATAGTCCGGATCGACACTCCGGAAGAAAAGTTAATTCCGCAACACGTTGACCAGGTTGCGAAGCAGGTAAACAGCGTCGGCAGCTAGGCAAATGGGGTTTAGCGGCGCGTCGGAGAGTTAACCGCTAACGATTAAAACTGTCGGATGAGGTCCAGCACGATGGCATCGACCGATGCGCTCTGGGCACTATCGCTGAAGTCGCCGCCGATCAAGCCGCTATTGCCTACGTGCTGTGTGGGCCCGAACTCGTGCACGTAGCCTAAGTCGACATCCCAACAGCAGACCTTGCATCCCACGCCCACGGTGACGCCGTGCTCCATAAATGCTTGGAGAAACGGCGTTAGCGTGCTGTCGGGAATTGGGTTGGGATTGAAAATGTAGCCGATTCGAAAGGTCATGCCGTTGTCGCATTGCTGTTGGTAACCCATGTGCAGCGACACGCTGTCGTGCCAGTTCAGCGGAAGATGATCGTTCACTTGCGGCGGAAATCCGGGCGTGCCGGGATTATGCAGGTTCAGCGAAAATTGGTCAAAAGAGTGTTCCCAATCGTACCAAATGACATCGAGCCCAACGCTGCGATGCGGGCACAAATCGTGACGAATTCCTAGTGCCACGGATTCCGGCCATACCATGTGCAGTGTGGAATCGTAAGTGGATGCACCCAGAGGCGGCGCCAACACGTTGATATATGTGTTGCCGTGCAATGTAAACGGACTGGCGCTTTGATAGGTGGCGCCAAAGGTTGTGTCGTCGGTCAATTTATATTGCAAAGCGGCGGACCAGACTAAGTCTGCGCCTTCATCGTGCGTATGCAACTGAGTCAGTGGGCCGGGCAGCGTCGGGCCTTGCAAAAAGTAGGGGCCTTCTAACTCGGCATAGCTGACGCCCACGCCCAATGTTGCGCCGATCGACAGCCGA
>DASRSD010000007.1 GCA_035656635.1 Pirellulales bacterium | reverse complement strand
TGCCAGCGTTGTTGACAATCGCATCGATCGTTTCCCAGCGGTCCTTAGCCGCTGCAACAAATTTTTTAACTTGACACTCGGACGTAATGTCGCAGCTCTGCCCAAAAACTTCGCTGGAATACACACGCAGTTCGTCAACCGCTATATCGACGTCCGCTTCCGTGCGAGCACAAATACCAACCCTTGCCCCGTACTGAGCCCATAGGCGGGCCATTTCCAACCCCAGGCCGCGCGATCCGCCGGTGATCAAAACGGTCTTACCGTTCCACTTGCGGTCTATGCTGCTGTTCCTAGAAGCTCTCATTCGTCACGCTCAACCGTGTGCCGGCGTCCCGCGGCGCGAAGGCTATCGTTAACCCAATCCGCTGGACGTGCCTGTAATCACTATTACCTGCCGGTCGAAGGATCTTAGCTTGATGCTCACGGATGCTTCCCTCTTTCGGGCAATAACGCGATCAGCAGCCGGCCCCAAAACCGCAAAACCGGGCTAGCAAATCTAGGACTGGCCGCAACATGTTTAACTCAGTTGTGTCTGTGAAGCGCAATCGCCATTTAAATTTAGTTCGAGCATTATTCGACCACCCGGAGAGCCTTGAACACAGCGTCCGTTGACTCGGCGATACAAAAAGCCATTGGAAAGCTGATAGCAGGTCAGGCCCACATAAATAATCTGCGCGGCGTTGATTCGCATCCCATAGTCGTATTGGAGGCCAACCGTATCGCCGATTTTTAGGTCTTGGAAGCTCATGGGGGACCTGTCTTCTGAATGGTTTGCAAAGGATGCAATTCCTATACCCTTAGCGTGGAATAGCTCGGCGACCTTCCCTGCAGCGTTAGCAAGCCGAGTTAGGAAATGCACGCATTGGCCATTTCATTACGATCGAAAGTCGGTCCAATCGACGAGATGATCATTTGCGACTATCAGGACTTGATGCGGAATAAGTGCGAGCATGAATCTTCGTGAATTCCGCACCGAGGAAAAGAATTTGCGCTGAATAATAGACCCACACCAGAAGAACGACAAACGAACCGGCGGCTCCGTACGACGAGGCAACCGCAGATTGACCGAGATATAGTCCGATTAGATATTTTCCGATCGTGAATAATCCGGCAGTCGCAATGGCGCCGATCCAGACATCCTTCCAACGAATTTCGACATCTGGAAGTATTTTAAAAATCAGCGCAAAAAGTAACGCCGTAATAACAAATGAAATCAGTTGATGAATGCTTTGCATTAACCAGATCGGCAGGGGCACCGACGCTGAGAGCGATTTAGTGGCTGCCGCGAGTGCGGCACTGACTACAAGCGAAATCAAAAGCAGAAACCCTGTTCCTAGCACCATCGCAAATGACAAGAAGCGATTCTTGACGTTCTGCCAAAACCCGGCGACCGTTTGGTCGACGTGCCAAATGGAATTCAAGGAACTTTGCAATTCACCAAATACTCCGGAAGCACCAAACAGAAGGACAACCATCGCGCAGATCGTAGCGATTATGCCTTCCGCCGGTTTGTCGGCACTGGCAACCAGCCCGGCCACTGCCTGGGCGCCTTGTTCGCCAATCAGTTCTCGGAGTTGACTATTCAATGCCCCCGTTGCCGCGTCTTTTCCGAAGATTAGACTAGCCCCCGCGAGAACTATCACGATTAAGGGCGCAATCGAGAAACCCGCGTAATATGCTAGCGCGGCTCCCAATCGCGGGGCATTGTCTTGCGACCATTCTGAGAACAGCTCCTTTATCCAATGCCAATACGTTTTCGTAGACATCCACGTCACCCGAAAGTTGGCACATCCACATGTTTGTCCGGTTTTTTACAGAAAGTAACCATCGACTGCTCATTCATAACGACCTCGCTTGTATTGTCGAATTAGCCGAGCGGTTTTTTGTTTCGTCAACTTTCGGTCTCGGTGTTGGAGAAGCTTCGAGGTTGGAATGACCTGCTCCATCAGGTCCCCTTGAACTTTTACCAAGTCAGCTTCTTCGAGGCGCTTGAGAGTGGTTTTGAGGCGTCCTGGCGTCGTTTTGAACTCTCGAGCGAAGTCTTCAACCGAACAACAATCGCCGTCGTGAAAGGCAATTGAATTCATGAGGCGGGTGACAATTTGCTGAGCGCGGCCTCGGAGAGTGTTAAATCGCAGTTTTGGTTGCTTACGGCTCATAGCATCCAGGAATTGCAAAAGTTGGACCGCGATCGCAAAGCCATGCTCTAGCAGGCATAGGAGTTGCACGCCAGCAATAGGTCCCCCAAACTCACGAATCGTACCACTGCGCATCAGGTAATTCTTTTGAAACCGAAACCTTTGATATTTTGGATGTTTGCAACTGTTGGAACCGTTGGCATTGCTAGTGCCTTGGTGCGGACACGTACAAAGAAAAAATCTCTAAGCGCGGGGCCTTCCCATTCCAAAAGCTCGTTGGCCATTCTGGTAAGATCGCTGGGGCGAATGGGGGCTGGGTTAACTGGACCGGCATTAGTTATCCATTTTTTGAGAAATCGATCGCCATTCTCCTTAGCCTTAGGGGCCCTGGGTCTCGGAATATCCGGTCGAGGAACGATCAAAGTTAAGTCACAAAAGCTCTTGCATAGCTCTGCGCATGCCCATCCAGTAGACACTCGCAAGGGGATGATCATCCATGCCCCCATCACCGAAGTCTACGACCTGCTTAGCAATCCGGAAAACTACCCGCGTTTCAGCGACATTTTCGCCGAAGCCCGTGAACTCGCGGATGACCATTACCAAAAAGTGTTGCTTTTGCCCGGTGGGTTAAAAGTTTTCTTTGACGAGCTTATCACTCGTCGTATCCCGAATAAACTTGTAGCATCTAGGAGTGGACCGGATTCACAGATCAAGTTCACGAAGGAAGCACGTTTCAAATCTTTGCAATCCAACCGCACAAAGGTTCAATTCTGGCTTCGGTATTATCCGCCGGCGGGGATTATTGGACACACAGCGGCTAAATTGTTTGGTTATGATCCTCAGGCCTTATTGGAAGACTTACTTCAGCGGGCCAAACTGTTTCTAGAAACGGGTCGGCAGCCGGAAGACGCGACAGATCACGCCACTCCTGAACGACCGCCGGTAAAAAGCGTTGGTATTTAACTAAAGCCAGCCAGTCGCACATCGCGCTCAAGAATTGGCTGATAATCGTTCAGAGTGCTCGTATTCGGCCCAAAGTTTCCGCTTGGGTAACGAGGCACCGGCAAATCTAAGTTCCGGCGCAGCTCTTGCTACCGTACGGGCCATTCTTTTCTTGTCGTGTTTGCTAAGTGGATAAAAATGATGAAAACGTGCGTCGTTTTGCTGGCGGCTTGTTTGGGTTTCATTAGTGCCATAGCAATTGCCGCCGATGTTCCCCCATTTCGCAATACGGATGATCTCGAAGACGGCCAGTGGCTCACGGCTTCAAAGGATTATGCCAATACCCGCTATAGCGGATTGAAAGAAATCACGCCGGAAAATGTTGGCCAGCTTCAGGTCGCGTGGACTTTTTCTACAGGTGTCAACCGCGGGCAGGAAGCGGCGCCATTGGTGGTGGGGGACACAATGTATGTCATCGCGCCATTTCCAAACATTTTGTACGCTCTCGACTTAAAAAATGAAGGCGCGATGAAATGGAAATATGAGCCTCACCCTTCGGCCATTGCCCAAGGCGTTATCTGCTGCGATTTCATTACGCGCGGCTGTGCATATGCCGATGGAAAAGTGATTATCAACACTCTTGACGACTACACAATCGGAGTCGACGCAAATACAGGCAAAGAACTCTGGAAGACGAAGCTCGGTGAAGTAACGACGGGGGAAACGATGGCGATGGCCCCGCTCATTGTCAAAGGACGTGCTTTGGTCGGCAATGGGGCTGCTGACTTTGGCGTGCGCGGATGGCTGGCGGCTGTTGATATCAAAAATGGAAACATCGATTGGCGGGCCTGGAGCACGGGACCGGACAAAGATTGCTTAATAGGCGACGAGTTCAAACCATTTTATGAAAATGATCGTGGCAAAGACCTAGGCGTCAAATCGTGGCCGCCTGGCAAATGGGAAATTGGCGGCGGTCGTGTGTGGGCTTGGATTTCGTATGATTCCGAGTTGGATTTGATTTATTACGGAACGTCGAATCCCGCACCCTGGAATTCCGACGTGCGTCCCGGCGACAACAAATGGACATCGGGGATCTTTGCACGTCGACCGAGCGATGGCCAAGCAAAGTGGTTTTATCAATGTAGCCCGCACGATCTTTGGGATCACGATGCGGTGAACGAATGCGTGCTGCTTGATTTACAAATCGGCGGCATCACGCGCAAAGTAATGGTGCACCCTGATCGCAACGGTTATGTGTATGTCATTGACCGTGCAACCGGTGAAGTGCTTTCGGCCACCCCATTCTGCCGGATCACGACGAGTAAAGGCGTCGATTTGAAGACCGGCCGCTTAATTCGCGTCGAAGAAAAAAATCCGGCAGTTGGTAAAGTGGTTCATGATGCAGCACCGAGCGCTCCCGGAGGCAAAGATTGGTGTCCTTCTGCTTATTCTCCACACACAGGCCTCTTGTACATGCCCCACTTGAACATGTCGATGGATTATGAAGAACAGGATGTCAACTACATTGCGGGCACACCTTATTTAGGAATCGAAGAAAAGTTTTATGCTGGACCAGAGGGCAACTTGGGGGAGTTCACCGCTTGGGATCCTGTTAAAGCCGAT
>DASRSD010000006.1 GCA_035656635.1 Pirellulales bacterium | reverse complement strand
GAAGATCAGGAAGCTTTAGAAGCGGAGCGCGACAAAATCGAGAAGGAAAATCAACGCACGGAAGACGAGTACAAGGATAAAATCAAAAAGGGAGAGCAGCGCGCCAAAGAGCTGAACGCCCGCTTTGCCGATTGGTATTATGTGGTCGGGGACGAAACGTACCGCAAAATCCATCTTGGCCAGGGGGACATCGTCAAGAAAAAAGCTCCCGAAGATAAGAATGCCGGACACACGGCCGGACCGAAAGATCCGTTCAACATTCCCGGCTTGCCCAGTGCGGCGGGAAAATGAGAGCCACTCGGGTGTAGTGCGACAGTTTCTACATAGCCCGACTGTGTCAGTCGGGCTATCCAGCGATTCAGTGCGCCGTTTGCTCCTGCCGGAAAAGATCGCTCATCTGCCGGCGAATGCCGTGATAAAAATCAGCGGTTAAAATGTCGCTGTGCCCGCCGCCGGCCAGAAACTGCACTTCGGCATCGCTGCCCAGCCGTGACAGCGCTTCGGCCAGCGGGTGCACCGCTCCGTCGAGATAAAACGTATCGCGGTCTCCCACCAGAATGTGCACGCGGCCGGCCCACAACGGTTGCAGCTTTTGCCAATGCCTTTCGATTTGCAGGCGAATGTCGTACGCTTGCCAGGCGCGAACCACGTCGGGGTTAATTTGCCCCGTGGCCCGGTCCCACATTTTGCGCGGCTCGCCATCGGCCCCTAGCGGACTGAACACCGCCTCGAAAGAGCGCAACTGCCCGCCGCGCTTCAGCACGTCGTCCATGTGGGTGAACGCGTCGTACCACAGCACGGGCCGGTCGCCGGCGCGGGCGATGGGCCGCCGGTTGCCCGAATCGTCGGCGTACATGTTTTGCGGCGGATCGGCGTACAAGTTAATGCCTTGCCAATCGTGAAAATCGACCGGGTCGGGCGAAGCGCTCCACACGCCGCCAAACGCTTCCGGATAATTCAACATCAGCCACAGGACCGCCCAGCCGCCGGAGCTGTGCCCGTACAAAAACCGCGCATTCCGGTCGGCAATGGTGCGAAAGCGACGATCGATTTCCGGAATCAATTCGCGCACCAGCGCCGTGCCGCGAGGGCCGTTGGTGGCGCTGTCGGCAAACACATGATGTCCCCACAAGCAATCGCCGGTAAGAAACACGCGGATGAATTCTTCTTCCCCCTGGTCGGGCGTCGGGGGTTGGTTGGCGTATTGCAAGGCCTCGCGGTGCGAGCCGCCGAAGCCGGGAACCATGTAAATCACCGGGTAACGCCGCTCGGGCTGGTCGTAATACGATGCCGGCAGCCCCACCCCGCATTTCTGAACAACCTCCCGATGATGAAACTTGCCGAGCAAATCGCTGGGCAGCTTCACTTCTTGCGCCCAGCGCGATTCGGGCCACAGTTCGGGCGGCACAATGTGATCCAACGTCAGCGCCACTTTCTCCGTAGCCCGCGTGTTGATTTCGACATCTTGGGCCGCGCTGTAGAAATTGCCTTCGCCGCGCCCGGCCGATGCGGCATCGGGATTGTGCTGTAGCACGGCCTGCACGCGATACCGGCCCGGCGGTAATTTCGAAAGTTTTTCGGGAAAGCCGTCGGCGCTGTCGTCCATTTGCCGCGATTGGCTGGGAGCAAAATCGCGCACGTCCAAACCAAAAAACGGCTCCGGGGCAAACCAGTTCGGGCCAAATCGCGGCTCGGAGGCCGTCCGTGGATTGCTTGCTTCTCCTTCGGCCAGCGGCTGGGTAAACAGAAACAATCGGCCGCTTTTCGGCTGCTGGGAAATGGCTGGAGAAAGCGTTACTTCAAACACCGTGGCTGCGGCGTAAATTGCCGCGGGAGCGGCGAGCAACAATAGCGCAGCGCCAAGGCCGGCGCCGGTTCTCATCCAAGTTCGCAACATTCGTTTTCCGCAAAAATCATCAGGGCAATTACTACCCGAGTTGATTTTATTGTAGGCTGCCAGAAATCCCAATGACCACCTCCCAATGACCAACAAGCAATCTTATTTGGTCATTGGTGCTTGGTCATTGGTCATTCCGGCTGCTTGCTGCTATCTTGCGGCCCGGGAAACCGGAGATTAGATTGCACCGTATCGACCGCTTGCCCCGACACCACGTTTGTGCCGGCGACGATTCGGCCGAGTTTCCGCCAGAACAGGGAGTACTCTCAATGGAAATGCTCACAGGCGGTTGTGCTTCGGGAAGTGACAACGCGGGGGGCAATCGCCGACAGTTTCTCAAAAACGGGGCGGTAACACTGGGCGGCCTGGCGCTGCCGCAGTTTTTATCTCGCCCGGCAATGGCGGCCTTTCAAACCGTGCAGCAGCGTGGCCCAAAGCCGCTGGTGCGTTTGACGCCAGGCGTTAAGTCGGTGGTGTACGTGGTTTTGCCGGGCGGGCCCAGCCAGTTAGATATGTACGACATGAAGCCCGCTGCGCCGGCGGAAATTCGCGGCGAGTTTCGGGCGATCAGCACCAATGTGCCCGGCATGCGTGTCTGCGAGCATTTGCCGCTGCACGCGAAAATTGCCGACAAGTTTGCGATTGTCAACGGCGTGGAAATGGCGGACCGGCATGATCCGTCGGTGATGAATTCAAATGCTGCAGCGCCGGCGGGTTGCCGAATTGAGGTGCTGGTTCGGTCTACGGAAACGATGGCAACGGAGGCGGAGGATGAACCCGCGCCTCGCCGCATCGAAATCAAAAGCAGCCAAACCATTGCCTTGCCGCACGGCAATTGGGATACACATGGTCGGGTGTTGGGGCGGTCGTTAACCATCTTTCAGGAATTGCGCGAGAAGCTGCCAGCGTACGATCGGCTCTTATACGATTTCATTACCGACGTGTATCAGCGCGGGCTGGACAAAGACGTGCTGATTATTGCCCACGGCGAGTTTGGCCGCACGCCCTGGCTGAATGAACACGGCGGGCGCAATCACTGGGCCACATCGGGCAGCGTGCTATTTGCCGGCGGCGGATTGAAAACGGGCCAAGTGGTTGGCGATACCGGCCCCATCGGCGAGCGCGAAAGATCGCGCAGCCAGCCGTACCGTGCGGGAAATGTGCTGGCCATGATGTTCCGTCATTTCCAGTTCAACCCGGCCACGCTTCCGCCCACCGTAGAGCCCATCGCGGAATTGATTTGAATGCGGATTCAAATCGGCCGAATCTGTTTTTGTGTGCCCTGAAGATTGGAAGGCGACGAGGCGATGCGGCCGACGAACGAGTCGTTGGCTTGGGGCGGATCATTTCGGTTGCTGGGCTAGCAGCTAATTGTTAATCGCTAGTTGTTAACCGCTTCTAACTCACTCGACCTTCCGCACTACGCCGGAAACGATGCCCAGGATGCGGCAGTCTTTCACATAAATGGGGCTCATGTCCGGATTGGCCGGTTGCAAGCGAATTCGCTTTTTGCTTTTTTCCGGAAAGTAGCGCTTCAGCGTGGCTTCGCCATCAGCAGTTTGCGCCACCACAATTTGGCCCGGTTGGGCGGTTTGCTGGCGGCGGATGATCACGAAATCGCCGTCGTCAATGTGGGCGTCGATCATCGAATCGCCGCTGACTTTCAGCGCGAACAAATTGTTGCGCTTGTTGTTGAACACGGCCTCAAAATCGAGCCGCTCGTTTTGCTCGATGGCTTCGTGCATCACGCCGGCGGCCACGCGGCCCGACAGCGGCAATCCCCTCTCATCGTGTTCCAGTTGAATGGCCCGGGACATGTTGGGCTCGCGCGAAATGAGCCCTTTTTTCTCGAGGGCTTTGAGATGGCACATCACGCCATTGGGCGAGGCGATGTCAAAATGCTCGCCAATTTCCCGCACCGTGGGGCCGTAGCCGCGATTGCGAATTTTGTCGCGGATGAATTCGTACACCAGCTTTTGCCGTTTGGTGAGTTGTTCCATATCGGCCATCGTGCCACCTGGGTTAATGAATATGACGGACAAAATTCCACATCGGGCCCGTCTGCCCGTTACCGAAGTTTAATATACGCCTGTTCACAGTCAAGATGGCTTTGCATAAATATTCCCGTCTGTATAAAAAAACACTATTCTGTACAAATAATCAGTCATTTGGGGCTTTGTCTAAAAACGTCGAGTTGCCCAAAAACTAAGAATCCTGCCCAAAAACTCTGAGGGACGGCTCAGGGATAGTGTGGATACTGACCAGTCGGGTTAGTTATCAACGGCTTGCCGCTAGTTTTCGGCAGTAGAAAGTGCAGTGCTATAAGCCCCACCGGCACGAGCAGCCCGACGATGAGAATGAGCCGGAGCTTCCGTTTGAATTGGGCGCATTTAGGGCAGAGCTTCCCCTTGTCATCGAATTCATCGCCACAGCTATCGCATTTCATACCCCGCATTGTAGCCGAGGGGCGGCGGGTTGAACGTTACGTGAAAATGGGCGAAATTACTGGATTTATCGAGAATTTTGGGCAACCCATGGCCGAATTCAGGGGGTTCGGAAGGGCCGGGGTGATTAGTCGCGCTAGCTTGATTGGAATTCCAGGACTAGACTAATTGGATGGATTAAAGGACGGCTAACAGAGCCGACCGACCGCGGATTTTTCAGCTTGAATTCAGGAGACGGATGCGATGCACTTGCGACGAATCGGTTATCTGGCGGTGGTTTGTGTGTTTTTGGCCACGCGGTTGGCGGGGGCGGCCGACGAAAAAGCCGCCAGCGACAAAAGCGAAAAAGCGGCCGACAAATCGAAATCTAAGCTGACGCTGGCCAGCTTCATGCTGGACGAAAGTTATCCGGAAGGGCCCACGCAACCAGGCATCTTTGGCGAAATGCAGCCGAACCTGGGGCGGCTGATGGAACGGATGAACAAGGCCGCCGATGACGACAAAATTTATGGCATTGTCATTCACATCAATGATGCCGATTTAGGCCGCGGCAAAGTCGACGAATTGCGGGCCGTCATTGCGCATGCCCGCAAGGCCGGCAAGAAAGTGTATGCCGATTTGTACGAGACGCGCAGCGCCGGTTATTTGCTGGCGTGTGCGTGCGATCAAATTATTATGCCGCCGGTAAGCGAGCTCACGGTTTCCGGCGTGCGGCTGGAAATTACGTACTTCAAGGGTTTGCTCGACAAGCTGGGCATTAAGGCCGACATGCTGCAAATGGGCGATTACAAAGGGGCGGATGAACCGCTGACGCGCGAAAAAATGAGCCCCGAGTTCCGCGGACAAACGGAAAAAGTCGTCGACGATTATTACCAGCAACTGGTGGAAATTGTCTCGACCGAGCGGAAGCTGGATGCCGGCAAGGTAAAAGACGTTATCGACGAGGGCTTGTTCACGGCCGACCGCGCCAAGGAAGTGGGATTGATCGACCAGGTGGCGTACCTGGACGAATTTCGCAAAGACCTGGCGCAGAAGCAACACGTGGAGGAAGTGGTGCTGGCCGAAGATTACGGCAAGCAGCAACTGGAAGAGGAAGACATGTCGGGCTTCGCGGGCTTCATGAAAATGTTTGAGCTGATTTCTGGCGGCGAGCCCCGCGGCAAGGCCAGTTCCGCACAGAAAATTGCCGTGGTGTACTGCGTGGGCGAAATCAATACCGGGGAAAGCAAAGGCGGCATGATGAGCGAGCGGCTGGGGAGCGAAACCATCATTAAGGCCCTGCGTGACGCGGAAAAAGATTCGAAGGTGGTCGGCATTGTGCTGCGGGTTGACAGCCCTGGCGGATCGGCCATGGCCAGCGACCTGATGTGGCGGGAAATCACGCGCATTAAAGCGAAAAAACCCATCGTGGCCAGCATGGGCGATATTGCAGCCAGCGGCGGCTACTATATTTCGATGGGTTGCAACAAAATTTTCGCGGAGCCGGGAACACTGACCGGCTCGATTGGCGTCGTGGGGGGAAAATTGGCGCTGAAAGGGTTATTCGACAAAATCGGCATATCGACCGATAGCATCAGCCGTGGCAAGAACAACGGCTGGATGTCTTCCGAGGAGCCGTTTAGCGATTCGGAGCGTGAAGTTATCATGCGCTCCATGAAAGATTGCTACCGCCAGTTCACGGAAAAGGCAGCCCAGGGACGGAATTTGTCGCTCAAAGATTTGGAATCTTTAGCCGGCGGACGCTTGTACTCCGGCCGCATGGCCAAGCAGAGCAAGCTGGTGGACGAGCTGGGCACGCTGGACGACGCCGTGAACGAAGCCAAGAAGCTGGCCGGCCTGAAAGGCGACGAAAAGGTGGAGCGGCTGCTGTTGCCCAAGCCCCGTTCATTCTTGGAGGAATTGATGGGCGGACCGCTGATGCAATCCGAAGCGAAGTTTTTACCGTCGTCCAGCCTGAGCGTTACTGGCCAACTGCTCAAGCAGATTTCCCAGGCCGAAGCGCTCGTGCAGTTGTTCTCCGAACCGGCGGTGTACGCACTGCCGTTTGAAGTGCACGTGAAATAATGACGACGATAAAATGACGAATCACTAATGACGAATGTCTAATGAATGACGAAATCCGAATGACGAAAATCATTTGGGCTTCGTTATCCGCACCTGATTCGACATTCGCGCTTCATTCGACATTCGTCATTAGACATTCAAGATGCCGGCTCGGCCTGCGGCGGTTGCCGGCTAATTAACACCCGATCGATGCGCTGGCCGTCCATGTCGACCACTTCGAAGTTCAGGCCGTGCCACTGCGTGGTGTCGCCGACGGTGGGAATGCGGCCTAGCACGTGCATGATCAAGCCAGAAATGGTGCTGTAGCTGCGCGGCTCGTCATTGTCGATTCGCAAATTGAGGCGTTCGATTAAATCGGCAACGCCAAACGTGCCGTCGACCAGCCACGTGCCGCTGCCGCGCTCCACGAACATTTGCTGCTGATCGTAACGGTGCCCTTCGCGGATTTCGCCCACCAGCTTTTCGATGACGTCTTCCAGTGTGACCATGCCCTCGGTGCCGCCGTATTCGTCCAGCACCACGGCCAATTGGTTGTGCTGCTCTTGAAACAATTCCAACAACCGATCCAGCGGCATCGATTCGGGCACAAACAGCGCCGGCTTGAGCAGCTTGCGCAGCTCGATTTCCCAGCCCAAGTGCAGTTGGCGGAATAAATCTTTGATGTGCACAAAGCCGATGACGTGATCTAAATCCGCTTCGTAAACCGGCAGGCGGGAAAAGCCAGCCATGGCCACGGCGCCAATGACTTCCTCGGCCGGCGTGTTGACATCGAGTGCATCTAAATCGATGCGCGGCCGCATGACATCGCGCACGGTGCGCTCCCCCAATCGCAGCGCTTCCATGGCCACCCGCTGCTCGACCGATTCCAATACGCCCTCTTGCATGCCGGTTTCGATCATGTGCTCAATATCGACCAGCGACACGGTAGGCTCGTCCGTCGCAGGTTTGCCGGCCCGCAGCACAAATAGCACGGCGTCGCTGGCGCGGCCCATCAGCCAGACAAATGGTCGACCGATAATCGAAAGCCAATGCAGCGCCGGGGCGACTAACCGGGCCAGCAATTCCGCCCGTCGCAGGGCTAGTTGCTTGGGCACCAGTTCGCCGAGCAAAAGCGAGAAAAAGGTAAGTCCCACCACGATGATTACCAGCGAAATGGAATGCGCATGATGGGCGATAAAATCGAGCGGAATTTTGGCTATGATTTCCGCCAGCGGATTCACTAATTCCTCGCCGCCAAACACCGCCACGAACGTGTTCACCAGCGTGATGCCCAACTGCACGGTGGGCAAATAACGGTTGGGGTCGCCGGCTAAGCCCAGGGCCAATTTGGCGGCGTGGCTGCCTTCGTCGGCCATTTGTTCCAGCCGTCCTTTGCGTGCGGCGATAATGGCAATTTCCGCGGCGACGAAAAAGCCGTTGGCGACAATCAGCAGCAGGATGATTAACAGCGTGCCGAGCAAAACGGAATCTCCCCAGGCAGAGGGCAGCAGGCGGAAGGCAGAATATAGCAGATTATCATTCTGCTTTCTGCTTTCCGCCTGCTGCGCTGTTTGCGGTGACGGCCATATTGTCGCGATGAATGACTTCATCGTAGGGACAATGGCCCAGGGCTGTAGCGATTTGATCGGTCTTCAGGCGCTGAATTCGCTCCACATCAGCGGCGGAGTAATTGGACAAACCGCGGGCGAACTCGACGCCGGCGGCATCGCGAATGGCCACCACGTCGCCTTTGCGGAACGTCCCTTCCACCGCGGCAATGCCAATGGCCAGCAAGCTTTTTCCCTGCCGCTGGATGGCGGTTCGGGCGCCGTCATCCACCACCAGGGTGCCACGCGGCTGGGCGGTGAAGCCAATCCAACGCTTCCAGGATGCCACGGCCTGCCCTTGCGCCAGAAACAAAGTGCCCACGCTCTCGCCGGTATGAATTTGTTGCAACACGTCCCGTTGCTTGCCGCTGGCGATGATGACGTTTTCCCCGGCGGTGGTTGCCAGCCGTGCCGCTTCGAGCTTACTGGCCATGCCCCCTTTGCTGATGCCGGTGGTTTTATCTCGGACGAGCGAAAAAATATCGTCGTCCAGCTTAGCCACGGTGGGAATGACTCGCGAGTTCGGATGGGCCGGATCGCCATCGAATAATCCCGCCACGTCGGAGAGGAGCACGAGCAGGGGGGCGCGAATCAGATTGGTGACCATGGCCGCCAGCCTGTCATTATCGCCGAAGGTGGTTTGCAGCTCTTCGGTGCTGACCGTGTCGTTTTCGTTGATGATGGGCACGGCGCCCAGCTCCAGCAGCGTGAGAATGGTGTTGCGAATGTTGAGATAGCGGGCCCGATTGTCTAAATCGTCGGCCGTCAACAGAATTTGCGCGGCGTGGCGGCCGTGTGCTTTCAAATTGCGATCGTACGCTTCCACCAGCGCGGTTTGCCCCACGGCGGCCACGGCCTGCAGCCGGGCTAAATCGGTGGGACGTTTTTTCAGGCCCAGCCGTCCCAAGCCTGCGCCCACGGCCCCGGAGCTAACCAAGCAAACTTTTCGCCCGGCCTGCATCAGCAAATGCAATTCTTCCGCCAAAGCCGCCACGCGATCCTGATTGAGCAGGCCATCGTCGGTGGTCAGCACGCGCGTGCCAACTTTAACCACCCAAGTGTTGGCGGCGGCTGCAATTTCTTGGCGGAGAATGTCGGGCATGGGGGAAGTGGCTAGTGGCTAGTGATTAGTGGTTAGGGGGAGAAGTTAGTGGAGAAACCGGAGTTGTGATCAGGGTTCAAGAATCAGGAGTCGGTGGGTGGTCGCACTGGCCAGTGAGGAAAAGCTGGAGTCAAATTGAACATCGAAGTAACTGCCACGATAACATACCGTTCCTATACGGAAGCAGAAAGACTGACGCAATTAACGGCCGATTTGAGTGGTTTTGACACGTTGTTGAGCAAACACGTTCGCAGCCGTACAATGCAGTGCCCACGAATTTTTCGCCAGCCCTTGATTCATCTTTCCTACGTTTTCATCCCCGGGGTGCCATGAGCGAATTGCATCATGAATGTGGTTTGGCGGCGATCTATCACTTGCCAGCCGCGGCTTCCAGTCCCTTGTGCCCGGCGCAGGGTCCGGGTGAAATCTCTCGGTTAATGCCGCGGATGCTCTTGGATATTCAAAACCGGGGCCAGCTTTCCGCGGGCATGACCACGTACGACCCCGATCGCCGGCAGCTTCTAGAAACGCACAAAGACGTGGGCAGCGTCAGCGAAGTGTTCCGCATGAGCCACCGAGGCAAGTACGAAAGCTTGATGAGCCAATACGCCGGTCGGGCGGCCATTGGACACGTGCGCTACGCCACTTGCGGGGAAGACGACCGCAATTACGCCCAGCCGTTCGAGCGGCATCATTTGCAGCGGCACAAATGGTTCAGCTTTGGCTTCAACGGGCAGTTGGCCAACTTTCGCGAATTGCAGGCCAAACTGCTGGCCGATGGCGATAATCACTTGGCCCGCGAGAACGACACCGAAATTATCATGCACGAAATCAGCCGGGAGCTTTCCGGCGACGGGCAGCCCGACTTGGTCGATGTGTTTCGCAACGTAGCGCGGCGGTTTGACGGGGCGTACAACCTGGTGTTCTTAAACGCTGTGGGGGAAATGGTGGTGGTGCGCGATCCGCTGGGAATCCGTCCGCTATGTTACGCCAAGGAAGGCCCGCTATTTGCCGCGGCCAGTGAAAGCGTGGCATTGTTGAATTTGGGCTTTCAGGCGGAAAGCATCAAATCGTTGTTGCCCGGGCAAATGATTTCCATTTCGCCGTCACGGTTCGAGTTGCACACCTTTGCCCGGCAGCCGCGCAAGGCACATTGCTTTTTCGAATGGATTTATTTTGCCAACGTGGCCAGCACGATGGACGAGCGCAGCGTGTATTTAACGCGCAAGCATTTGGGCGAAGAATTAGCGCGCCTGGAAACGCTGAAAATCGACAAAGACACCGTCGTGGTGCCCGTGCCCGATACTAGCAAAGCGGCGGCCGATGCCATGGCCTATGGGTTGCGCGTGCCGGCCGTGGAGGGGCTAATTCGCAATCGCTACACCGGCCGCACGTTTATCGAAGGAGGAAACAGCCGGCGGCAAAAGGCCGAAACCAAATACACGCCGCTGCGGGAAGTTTTGGAAGGCAAGCGTGTGATTTTGGTCGAAGATTCCATTGTCCGCTCCACGACCATGAAGGTGCTGATTCATCGCCTGCGAGAAATGGGCGGAGCACGCGAAATTCACGTGCGGGTCGCTTGCCCGCCGATTATTGCGCCCTGTTTTTATGGCATCGACATGTCGACGATTGGCGAACTATTTGCCCCGCCGTTTTTGCGAGACGGTCAATTGACGGAAGAAGCTGAAGCCGCCATGGCCCAACGGTTGGGGGCCGATTCGCTCCGCTATTTGCCGGTGGAATCGATCGCCCGGGCCATTGGGTTCGATTCCGATCAGCTTTGCCAGGCCTGCATTACCGGCGAGTACCCCACGCCGTACGGGCAAAAACTCTATCAAATTGCCTTGCAACAGGCAGATTGTGCCGGCGGCGGCCGGACGTACGAAAGCGCCGCGGCGCTGTAGCTTCACGATTGCGGCACTTACAATCGTCGTACTTTTGGAAGCACTAATCAGCTCGCAACAATAGGCGCGTTGGATAGCAGTTCAATCATCGATTTCTGAGACGCGGCAGACATGCCTTTGGGTAGATACACTGGGTAAACGTGGTCTTCGCCGTCGATTTGCACAACGATTTCGGCTTTTTGAGGTAAGAGTTCGACCGGCTCTCGCGAAATGCAAAAGTCCGGACCAACCTGAGATAATGGCACGACGTGGCCAGATGCGCGCAGGCTCAAACGAACCCGGGCAGAATGACCGACGGGGGCAGGTGATAATCGCATGTCAGCACCATTTTCCTCTGCAGCCGAGCGTGCGCATCAATTCGCCCAAAGCCGAAATATCGAGTTGGTTAAGACGCTGGGCAGCGGCGTTAATGGACAGGTGTGGTCTTCAACGCGGCTCTCGGCGGTTAAAGTGTTTGATCGCCAAATGGAGTATGAACGAGAATGGGTTGTTTATGCAAGATTAGCTGAACTGGAAGTGGATCGCATCAATGAATTTGAAGTTCCGCAATTATTGGCTTGGGACGATGAATTAAGAGTGATCGAGATCAGCCTGGTAAGGCCGCCTTATATTCTGGATTTTGCCGGGGCGTATCTTGATAGGCCGCCGGACTTTCCGGCAGAAGCATTAGCCGAGCAGCATCAGAACAATAGGGAGTTATTCGGCACTCATTGGCCACGTGTCAGTTTGATCCTCGCAAAACTTCGGTCGATGGGCATCTATTACATTGATATTAACCGCGGGAATATCCGTCTTCCAGAATTTGATGAAGAAGCTGAACCGGATTTCTAACCGGATGCCGCCCGACACAGGCAAAAATCCAAGCTCGCGCCCAGCAGCCAGTGTTGGGCGAAGCCGGCCAGCAAGGAGCGCGTGCGCCAAGCCAAAGCGCCCCATAGCAGCCCGGCAAGAATGGAAGCGAAAACCTCCGTGCCGGGCCTGCCGAAATGCGCTAGCGTGCTGGCCAGGGCTTGAATCCAAATGCCCAGCGAAATTCCGTACGATTTTTCCAGTCCGAACTGTAAGAAGCCGCGGAAATGAAATTCCCAGGCGGCGTACCACAGCAACTGGCCGGCTAAATGCCAGGCTAACGCCGTGGGCGATTGCCGGGCCACAGGATCGAGCGGATAAATTGCCTGAAAGGCGGGAGATTGGGCCGAAAAATATCCAATGGCCACTACCAGCGGTGCAACCAGCAGGCAACACACTGCAGCAAAATGCAGGTCTCCCAAGCGAATGCCGTATTCGTTCAGTCGTTCGCGGAGCACCACTTTGACGACAAACACCGGGATGAATCCCAGCCACAGCACGCTATCGGCCAGCCACCAAATTCCAGCGGCGATTTTGGGCTCCACGCCCAATGCCATCCAGCCCGACAAATGGGCCAGCCAAAAATTGTAATTTCCCGTCAACTGCCAAGCGGTCAAACACGCGGCGCTGGTCAGCACAATGATGGAGGCCCGACGGTTTTCGCCGCGGAGCATTTCACGGGCAAGTTGGACGAGGGGAGCCAGTGCCATTCAAGGCCATCAAAAAGGAATGTAGTGGATGTGCGATGGGTTCAATCTAGTTTTGCTGTCCGCACTCGCAGCAGCCAGTCGTACGTTTTGCGAACCGCTTCTTCCAGCGGCGTAATGCGGTAGCCTAACTCGCGCTGAGCTTTGGCCGAAGAGTAGGCCCAATCGGCCAGAAACAGGCGGACCCAATCGGGCGTGATTTGCGGATACACTCCGAACCATTGGGCACGCTGTTTCTGCAGCCAAGCATAAACCATTGCTGCGGGGCGACGAATGGTGATTTGGAACTGCCGCCGGCCGCTGATTTTATCGACCAGCGCGAAAAACTCTTTGAGCGAAGCGTTTTCCCCTCCCAGCAGGTATTTTTCGCCCACGCGGCCTTGTTCCATCGCGAGGATCAGGCCTTGAACTACATCCTCGACGAATACCCAATTTCCGATGTTGCGGCCGCCGCCGAGCAAAAAGGGGAATTTGCCCCGATCGTACATGTCGATGAGCCGAGAAATTGAATTGCCTTCGGTCAAGCGACCAGGGCCGAATACACGGCCGGGATTGACGGTAACAAGCGGCAGGCCATCGGCGGCGAATTGGGCGGCGTCATGTTCTGCAGCCGCCTTACTCCGTTCGTATTCGGTGAAGGAGGACGCCGTGCGAACGGTGTTTTCCTCGCCGATCACACCGCTTGCGGTCGGACCGAAGGTGAGCATGGTGGAGGTCCATACAACCCGTTGCACGCCGAGTTCCTTAGCAACTGCACAAACGCGACCCAGCCCGATAATGTTGTTTTGAATATACGGGTCCAGGTTGGGCGCCCAGTTTTTCGCGTAACCTGCCAAGTGGTACACCTGCGAGCAGCCGGCCATGCCGTGGCGCAGGCTGTCGATGTCGGTGATGTTGCCTGTCACAAGCTTGACATTCGGATGAGTAAAATCAGGCTGGTCGTTTGGCAAGAAGCCCGGCGGCGGCGTCAATTTTCCGTTCAACGTGAATGCATGAACCAAATCGCCGCGCTGCAGCAATGCCCATACCAGCTGCGTGCCAATGAATCCGCCGGCGCCGGTGACAAAAACATTGGCCATTAATGGAACGAGTCCTACATTAAATCCACTTTGTGTTCACGGCCGGGAATTTCCTGCACATAGCGCGGCACGGCGTAGCCAGGCAGCCGGGTTTGCAGCTCGGCGATGATTTGCTGACCGCGCGCAATGGGCACTTCAAAGTGCGCCGCACCGGCCACGCGATCTAGTTGATGCAAGTAATACGGCAACACTCGCAAATTCACTAACTGCTCGCACAGCTGGGTAAGAACATCGGCGCTATCGTTCACGCCGCGCAGCAATACGGCCTGGTTTAGCAGTGGCACACCGGCATCGAGAAGCCGCTCAAGCGCTGCAATCACCGCGGCATCAATTTCATTCGGGTGATTGATATGCACCACCACCATGGGCGTTAAGCGCGTGGCGGTGAGCCAATTCAACAATTCGGCCGTGATCCGTTGGGGAATAACAATGGGCAAGCGTGTGTGCAGGCGAATTCGCCGTAAATGTGGAATTTGCGCCAAGCGGTCGGCAAGCTGCGCCAGTAAAGAATCGACCAGCGTGAGTGGATCGCCGCCGCTGAGAATAACTTCGTGAATGCTATCGTCCGCTTCAATTTGTTCGAAAGCGGGTTGCCAATCGGTAAGTGACCGGGGCGCTTGGGAATAGGGAAAATGCCTGCGGAAGCAATAGCGGCAATGGACGGCGCACGCTCCAGTTGTTACCATCAACACACGCCCGTGATATTTTTGGAGCAGACCGGGCTGAAGCGTTGCGAAAAGATCGCCGACAGGGTCCACGGTAAATCCTGGAACCGTAGCCGTTTCGGGATTCTGGGGCAACACTTGGAGAAGTAGCGGATCGGCCGGATCGCCGTGTCGCATCCGAGCCAAAAACGGCCGAGGCACGAATACCGGAAAGTGTTCGGCTGCCTGAGCCGCTTGGGTTACAAATTCTTCAGACAGCTCCAACAACCGACAAAGCTTACCGGCGTCGCGCACCGCCTCCTTCATGACCTGCTGCCAAGTTGCGGCCGAAGCGGTGCGGACAGCGGAACGAGAAACAAGTGATTTTGAAATCATTCTCGATAACATAACCCGTTTCCATAGAAAATCGAAGTAGGAATTCAACCGTGCCCAGTTACAACACCAGCCAATTTCGCAAGGGTTTGAAGGTTCAGATCGACGGCGATCCGTATCTGATGACCGAATGCAACTTCGTTAAGCCCGGCAAGGGGCAAGCGCTGTACAAATGCAAGCTGAAAAATTTGGTGCGCGGCACGCAGTTGGACCGCACGTACAAAAGCGGTGATTCGCTGGAAGCGGCCGACATTAACGAGATCGAAGGACAATTTTTGTATCGACAAGCTGATCAATTCGTATTCATGGACACCACCAGCTACGAGCAATACGAATTGAGCTCCGAGCAAGTCGATGAAGCCGCCAAGTGGTTGAAGGAAGGCACGAACTGCTCGCTGCTGTTGTTCAACGGCAACCCCATTAGCATTGAAGCGCCCAACCACATGGTGCTGAAAGTGGAGTATTGCGAACCGGCGGTCCGCGGCGACACGGCCACCAAACTGACCAAACCGGTGAAATTAGAAACCGGAGCCGAAGTCATTTGCCCAGCGTTCATCGAGATCGGGGACATGATTAAGGTCGATACCCGGACGGGCGAATACCTGGAACGGGTCAGAACATAACCGCGGCCGGCGAACCGCACCGAATCGTAATGCGCTGATGCAAACTGAGCCAGCGCAGTTACTTCTGCCTTGCTGGCGGCTGCGCTCCATTGATTGCCGGACTTTTTGCGGTTTCTTGGATTGCTTTGCCGCTGCAGACCGTTTATTTTGACGGCGCGTGACGCGCAAGGCGATTGCCCGGGAATTCTGGGGCCGCCGCGCCGATCGGTTCGCTCCGTAATTACTGCATCTAGGAGTTGGCATCATGTGGCTTTCTAAAATTGGCGCTGAACTTTTCCGTGGGCGAACATCTTTAGCAGGTCGCCGGCGCCGGCAGCCGTTTCGATCTCCGCGCGCATTTGAAGCGCTGGAATCGCGGCAAATGCTAACGATTACGAACACGTTTGCGGCGGGAATCTCGTCGTTTACCGGCACCAGCCCGACCGATCTGCTGGAAATTAGCATTGTCGGGACCAATTCGATTTCGTTCGACATTGGCAGCGGCACGGTAACTCAAAACGGCGTAACGCAGGTTGACTTCGGCGGCGCAAGCGGCGCAACTCGATTTATCATTCACGGCCAGAGCAACGCCAGCACCACTTTTACGTTCACGCCGGTTTTTATATTCGACGCGGTGACGACGCCGAACATCCAGTTCGTTTTCGGCGGCGTGCAGAAGTTGTTTGTCGACGGTGGGGCGTCGGGCGATACCTATAATGTCCAGCAAATCGGGACCGAAACGCACATTCTTGGAGGCGTTGGCAACGACACGGTCAATGTTTCTTCCGATGCCGGCGGCAGCCCCGGCAATCAAGGAAATTTGGACCACATCGCGGCGCCGCTGTTTGTCGATTTGGGATTGGGCGCCAACAACACGATGGTCGTCAGCGATTTTAGCGGGGCCACAAACGCCGACAGCAACGTGACGATTGGCGGCGGCGAAATCGATAACTTTGCCGGAATCACCAAAAACGAGCCCATTCAATTTGCCGCCAGCGGCGGAACCTTGGGGCTAACTTTGCAAGGCTCGAACATTTTGGCCAATACGTTCACCGTTTCCTCGCTGGCGGCCAACACTCCGTTGTCGCTGCTGGGGGGCAATAACAATAATGTATTTAATGTCGGTACGGGCGATTTATCTCAAATTGCCTCGCCAGTTACTGTAGTCGGCGGCAGCGGACCAAACGATTTATTGAACATCGACGATTCGGGCCGCAGCACCGCCGTGAATTACTCCGTTACCGGCGAAGTCGACGTCGGCGCCACGAAAATCGTTCAAAGTTATGTCGGCGTGGAGAAGTTGCAATTCAATGGCACGCAAGGCATCAACCATTTTGCCGTCACGCCCAATGCGAATACTGAGATCAGCATCAATGGCGAGGCGCCCACGACCAGCCCGGGCGATACGCTTTCCGTAAATTTGGTGGGCACCACCGGAGCCATGCGAACGACCGGGCCGTCGGGTTCGGGGCAATGGACCTTCGCCGGAAACAATCCCAAGCCCGTGGACTTTACCAACATTGAGCAGTCGGGCATTGAAAGTATTTTGGCGTACGGTGCTGCGGCTTCGAAAACGAGCCAACCGCTGGTGAAAATTGTGGATGCCGCGACCGGTATGCCGACGGGCCTGGCTATGTCGCAAGTCACGGCCTATGCCAGCACGTTCAAAGGGGGAGTGCACGTGGCGCTGGGAGATGTAAACCACGACGGCATTCCCGATTTGATTGTCGCACCGGGCATCGGCCTGGAACCAACGATCAAGGTTTTTAATCTTCTGACCGGAGCGCTGATCGAACAGTTTGATGTTTATTCCGCGAAATTCCGCGGCGGAGTGAATGTGGCGTTGGGCGATCTTAACGGCGACGGCTTGAACGACTTGGTCGTTTCTCCCACGCAGGGGAATGCCGTGATTCAAACGTTTATCAATACCGGCATGGCAGTTCAACCGTTTGGGCCGCTCACGGGGCCGATGCCCGGCGTGGGTTTTCTCAATCCCACCACGCAGTTTTTAGCCTTTAGTCCGAAGTTTTTAGGAGGGGCGAACGTGGTGGTGAACAATGTGCTGCTCACCGGAAGCAGCGCGCAAATTATTGTCGGAAGCGGGCCGGGCATGGCCGCAACCGTGGATATTTTCCCGGGCAATGCCAATGGAAACGTAAAGACCACGTTGGCGCCGCTGACGGCGTTCAATCCCTTTGCGGCGGGTTTTCGAGGCGGGGTGAATGTGGCTTCGATGGGGGCGCTGGTGACCGTTGGCGCGGGAGTGGGAGGGAACTCGGCGCTGCAGGAGTGGACAATTATTCCGATCCCCACGCCCACGGCTTCGCTGGTATTCCAAGTAAGCAGCGTCTTTCCGAATAAGCTAGCTCCGTTGCAGGTTGTGACGAATAGCACCGGCTTTGTGATGGCCCTGACCAACGATGCGCCTGCCAGCCTGAGCCACGTAATTGCCGTGCCGCAATTCTTTGGACCGTTGCAGTTTTACACGCAGTTGCTAGCGGATCCCGACCCGGCATTTAACGGCGGATTTTATTTGGCGCTGGATGTGAATTCTTAATAGGCTGTTTCAAAACTAGGAATCGGGTGGCTGGGGTCGACCGAAGGGAGCCCCCAGCAGCCTATTCACTGGGGGCTCGGCGGCACTCGACCCCAGCCACCCTTGAAGGAAGTCCAGTTTTGAAACAGCCTCTAAGGATGATCGCTGCTCGGCCGTCGCTCGGTGGTGCGTTGATACGGGGGACAGATATTCTCCAGCGTTGGGGAAATACAAATTGCTAGCGTATCCGTAATTGTACGAGCGGAATTTCTGTCTTGACCCAAGGCAAATCATCGGGTACTAAGCCGCTTCCCAGGCTGGATTCCCGGCCCATAGCTTTTCGTGATTTGCGCTGACGGCGGGGTTTTTGCTCGTCTTTTTACCGTACCGATCGCCGCAGTGCCGTTTGTCATTTGAAGCGTAGGTTAATTCGTGAGCTGCTCTCGCCGTTGCCGATTTGCGCTATGCGCCGGTTTCGTACTGGCGTTTTCGGCAGATATTGCGCACGGCCAGCGCGTGCGATTCGAAGGGGCCGCTGATCCTGCGGCAACTGCCGGCGGTAGTTCTTCCGGAAGCAGCTTGCCCGATGGCGCTACGTGGGTGGCGCGGGGGTCGGGGAGTTCGGCGAGCAGTTTTTCGAGCGCGGCTAATTCAGCCAGTTCAGCCACTCCAGCCAGCGCGAGCGTGCCGGCATCCACTACTAGCACACCGCCCGCTTACACAACGTACACTGCCGGCACGCCCATTTACACTACCGGCACGCCCATCTACACAGCCGCGCTTCCTTCCACGACCACGGTGGCTCCAAGTATTCCAGCGCCCGCGGCAACATTGCCGTCGCCCGCGGCAGCCTATGGCGAGAGCCTTGGCCCTCCGCCGCTTTTAAGTTCGTCATCGGCCTGGGATCCTTATCGTGTGGCCCAGCGGCCGGCGATGTTTAGCGGCACCATTACCTCTGCTTCCGGCCAATATATGTTGCCGCAGCCGATGCCCCGGGTGCCGTATTACACGCAGCAGCCCGTTGCCACGACCAGCCAACCTTACGTGGTGGTTCCGGAGGCTGCACCGACTGCAATTCCCGGGGCCACGCCCGGCGCGGTGATTATGCCGGGGCCCACGCCGCCGCCCATGATTTCGTCTCCGGCGGTGCCCACACTCGGTCCGCCGCTGGCCCCGGTCCCGGCCCCAGTTTTTTCCACCAGTTGCTACGCCATTGCCGATGCCATTTTCTTTACGCGCAATGTTCAGGCCGGAAATCAAGCCTTGATTTTGACCAGTAACGTGCCCAATGTCACCGATCCAAACGTGCTGGCCAGCACGGCCGATTTGGGCTTCCAGTTCGAAGTCGGTCCGCGAATTACCCTGGGGCATGAGTTCGACAACTCCTACGCGTTTGAGGCAACTTACTTTGGAATCTTCAACTTTCATGATTCCCTCACTCGGACAGGCATGGGCGATTTGAACTTGCCCGGCGATTTAGCCCTGACCGGCGGCTTGGCGTTCATCGGCGCCGACCAAATCACGGTCACGTACGATTCCGTGGTGAACAATGGGGAACTCAATTTGCTGCGTGGCTACGGCAATATTTCCTGCTTGATTGGGTTTCGTTACTTCGAGTTGGGGGAAAGATTCAGCATTACCGCCATCGATGCGGTCGATGGAACCGGCTTTTACAATTTGAATGCATACAACAATTTGTTCGGCCTGCAAGGAGGCGCTCGAATCCAGCAAAGCTGCGGTAATTGGTCTTACGATCTCACGGGCAAAGCCGGCGTGTACGGCAACGAAATTAGCTCGTCGCAGGTGGTCGTCGATGTTGATCCCAGCAGTCCGTTGCGCGCCGTGCACAATTCAGGAGCGCAAGTGGCCTTCATCGGCGAGTTGGGATTCAACGGAAATTATCAGTTCAGTCCGAACTGGTTCTTACGCGGCGGTTATCAGGTGTTTTGGGTCGATGGAGTGGCGCTGGCGCCCAATCAGTTGGATTTCACCGACACCACCGACAGCGGCACGCGCCTCAACAAAACAGGCAGCTTGTTCATGCAAGGCGCCAATGCCGGTTTGATGGCTCGCTGGTAAGCGGCGTGCCGGTATTCCATTCTCTACGGGCGTGGTACTGCTAGCTGCAAATCGCTGTTTCCGAAACTGCCCGACGCTGATCTTCCGAGTTGGTGCTAGCAACTTGCCGCCAGCCTTCTGCTAGCGGTCAACCAATCCTTCTGATCGTTACAGCTTCACAAAGATTTGACGGCTGGACGGTTTCTAACTGTTGCACCGGCTGTTTGGAATGATCCGGATGCCCGAATCATTCCGAAATTTCCCAATGTAGCTGCGATGCCCATGACGGCGACGTTGGGGAAGGTATATCCCAGCAACGCGGCTGCGAATCCGGGCTGATCGTTCGAGTTTCTGGGGGGAATGAATATGAAACTGCCCTTTTGGGGCGAGCGCTTCGCGATTGCCGGCCTAAGCACGGCCTGCATCGTGCTGGCGTTGTGCGTTGCCCGACAAGCTTCTGCCGACGACGGATTGCAAATTCCGGCGTACGGTCCCGACGTAGTACCGCTGGGTCGCGCAATTGCTGGCCCGGCCAACACCTTGGATTATTCCGATCCGGCCCGCAAGCCGGCGAATTTGAATACAGCGCCCGGTGCGTTTGCCATGCCGGCAAACACCGGCGCGCAACCGCGGCCAGTCATCACGGCGGCACAGCCCAGCCCTGCGGCCGTGCCATTAGCAAACGCGACCGTGGCAAATGCGGGAGTGCCATCGGCAAACGCGGCCGTTCCATTGACAAATGTGGCAGTGCCATCGGCAAGCAATGCCACGACTGCCCCGCCGCAAATGCTGAAATTTCCGTTCTCGTCGGCCGCTAATGCAGCTCCCATCCCCATTGCTTCGGCAAGTTCCGGGACGGCAGCACCAGCGGGCGTGGCTACTTGGTCCACAGCGCCTGCTACGTCCAGTGCGAATGCCATTTCTGGCGGAGGAGCCACAAATTCGGCCGCTCCCGGTATGAGCGCGCCGACAGTCGTTCCCGCGAATTCGCCGCGCGCCGCGGCACACCCAGCGGCTGGCACAACGACTGGAGCACCCACAACGACTGGAACACCGCCGGCCGCTTTTGCACCGGCCACATTGCCGGCCGGCACGGCAACGCTTACCGTGCGACCGATTGATGGTTTCCAGCCAACCCTCGCTCCGACACCGCTGCGCGATGTGCCAGCCGCTGATCCGTCGAAAAAAACTTCATCGGACAGCGCTTCGTTCGATAACACTTCGTCGAGGGCGCCCGCCAAAACATCGGCTACTCAAGCCAAATCGGCTACATCCAGCAGTCCCACAAGCCAACCTCCGGCGAAGCTGAATCCGTGGAGGCCCGTCCAAGCGGCATTCCAAGAGTTGACTGGCTCGAAGTCGAAATCCACCGGCCCAGCGCCCGCCGCCGAAGTTGTAGAGCAGGAATCGAATCCGCCTCCGCAACGGCCCGCCGCTGCGCGCTCGCCGATGGTCATGTCTCCGCGAATTGCCTACGTCCGCGCCGATGGCATGCCGACTTCTTCGCCAACCATGTCGGTCGAAGGGCCGGGCTCTGCCTCGGGCACTTACGCCATGGGCTCGATGCCCGTGACCGACGGCCCGCCGCCAGATGTCGTTTACGGTGGTCCGGGCGGTGCTGGCGGTGGATGCAACTGTGGCGGGGGCTCGCCCGATGGTTCCGATACATGCCGCAGTTGCAGCGGCTGGCAGCATGGCACGTGCAATACGCAAGATCCGAACGGTTCTTGCGTTTTGCAACGGCTGGCTTGCTGCTTGAGCAAACCGTATCCCGATTGCAGTAACGGCTGCATCGATTTCTGCCATAGTTGGATTTTCCACGAAGACGATTGCTGGCTGTTCAGCAATCATAAGTGCCCTGGCCCCGGTTGCGGACCATTTCCCTACGGAAGCTGCCCCAACGATGGCCAGGGGAAAGGCAACGGCTGCGGTTGTGGCTGCGGTGACGGACCGTGCGTGCCTGCGCCCGACGTGTATTTCACCGTGGGTGCCTTGGTGCTGACGCGCGACAACGCCGTGCGGCCGCAAATTCTGGTGCAAAACACCACCACCGGCGACAACTTACTGAGCACAAAAGATCTCGATTTCGACTGGTTTGCTGGCCCGAGCTTTGTGCTCGGTTACCGTCCCACCAAGATGGATGCGTGGGAACTCACGTACTTTGGCTTGCAAGATTTCAATTCGGTGCGGTCGGTATTTGGCGCGGCCGATCTTACCGTTCCTGGCACGTTAGGCACGCTTGGAAACTTCGGGCCGGTTGGCGCGAATCCTGCTCCCAGTGTCATTACCGTCGATTACAACAGCCAAATTGACGATGCGGAATTGAATTACTACTGGCACCACGATTGCGAAAACCTGATGTGGATGGCCGGCTTCCGCTACTTCCAGTTGGATGAAAAGTTCGACTTGGCTTCCACCGTCACGGGGGTCGGCACCAGCGTTTACGATATTCGCACCACCAACAACATGGCTGGCGGCCAAGTGGGCGTGCGACTCAAAACCGAGTGCAGTTTCCTCGAATGGGATATTACCGGCAAAGCCGGCGCGTTTGGCAATTCAGTGGGTCAGGCCCAAACGGTCTTCAACACCGATGGTTCCGCAATCGGGCGTGGCAGCGCCGGCGACCACCAAGGCGTGTGGGCCTTTGTGGGCGACTTGGGCAGCAACGTCAACGTTAACCTGTGCCGCAACTGGTCCGTGATGGGTGGCTACAACCTAATGTGGGTGGATGGCGTCGCGCTGGCGCCCAATCAAATCGATCTCATCGGCACCGGCGCCGGATTGGATCGCAAAGACCATGTGTTCTACCAAGGGGCCCATTTAGCGCTGGGCTGCCGCTGGTAGGCAGGCAGGCGGTTAGTGCACGGCGGCAGGAATCTCCGCTTCAAACACCGGTAAATTTCCGGCGGCATCCAGCGGCAGATCGCGCAGCGGCGTGAGAATTTCTAAATCGCTGCGCGTGCGGGCTTCGGGCAAATACGCGGCCGAGCATTCCACTTCGGCCAAGTGCAGTGTGTTTTTAATCCACAGCATCTTCGCGTTGGCGGGTTCCGTGAGGCCAATGGTCGGCAGGGCCGCATCCAGCAGTTGGCGGTCGGTATCGTAATGCAGCGGATATTTCACCATTCCCAGGTTGCCGCTCGTTAAAATGTTGGTCCACGTGGCGTGCCGGTCGTGCTGCTGGAGCAACCGCGTGGTGCAAAATTCCACCATGCCAATGCCCACCGCATTGCCATGCGAAGCGGGCGTTAAGCTGCGGACAATGATTCGCCGCACTTTGGGGAACTCGCCGTCGCCGGCCTTATTAGCGCTTTGCTTGCGGCCGACCACGTTGGTGTCGATGCCGGCCCCGCTGATGTTTTTTCCCATTTCGTCAATGATCAAAATATCGACCAGGCGAAACGGCAATCGCGGCATCCACGCTTTGGCCAGCACCAGCAGTTGTTTTTCGCGATGTTCGATTTCCTGCGGGGCAATGGCTTCGATCAGCGCCGTTTCGTCATAGGCGTTTTCGACAATCGCCACGCCGGCGGCAATTCGGCAGCGCTGCAGCACCTGGGCGGCCACGCTGCGAACAATTTGCGCGAAGCTGTAATCTTGAAACGCGCGATGATAAATTTTCGCGCCGTTGTGCTTGCCCAGCCCCAACAGCATCATTTTCATCAGCCCGCTTTCAATGTCGCCGGTGAAATCGGTGTGCGGCTTGATGCGCCCGCACAGGATGACATGATCTGCCTGGCAAGCGTGCCGATCAACGTGCACCGGAAACCCTTCGGCCGCTTGACCTACAATTTCCGTCGCCATGCTGGCGCGAATGGGGCAGCCGCAAAACTCCTCGGTAATGCCGTAATCTTTCAGCAGCTGCAATTGACCTTGGGCCGTGCCGCCCCCGTGGCTTCCCATGGCAGGCACAATGAAGGGGCTAGCGCCAATGCTCTTCAAATGTTGGCTGATCGCCCGAATGATGTGCGCAATGTTGGCAATCCCGCGGCTGCCGGCGGTGATGGCCACGCTTTGCCGCGGCCTGATTTTTTCCGCCAGGTTTAGCCGTGCCAATTGCCGCTGCACTTCGCCGGCAACGTCGGCGACGTGTGGCCGCTCGAATTTCTGACGCAGGCGGAAGAATTGCGGATAGCTGGTCATGCTGCCCTGCGACTGCACGGAATGTTGTGGGCCTGAGCGGATGAGTAACAGTAGATTCATCCATCATATCTGCCCATTGGCCGCCCGGTCGAGAAGCCAGCCGGCCGTCAGTCGTGAGGACCATTTCCACATCGCCCGACTGTGTCAGTCGGGAGTGAACGGCCGGTGTCGCGGAGACCCATTTGCACATAGCTCGACTGTATCAGTCGGGGGCGAGCGGTGGGTCGCGGGCACCGCAGGCCGGAAGGCTTACTCCGGCTGGTTGTTTTCGCTATCCGGCCTTGGTTTCTGGCGACTATGCAACGCTAGCTTGTGGGTATCGGTCACGGGCACGATGTAGTCGTTGGTTACCAATCCGCGACCATCCTGCCGTGCATATAGACGACCGTTAGAAATTTGCACAGTGAATGCGCGCACCGCAACAATAGGCAAAATATCGACTACATCGTTGTCCGACGTAGCCCCTAACGGCATGACCGCTACCTCGCGGCCAGCCTCCAGAGAATAAATAGGCTGTCCCTGATCCACGATTCAATCCCTCCGCGCTGGCAGTCAAACAACCAGCGCGGTCGCTAACTATTCAGCGATAATCCCTTATCGCTCGAAAAAAAAGATGTTTTGGGCCCGCGTTTCAATGTGTGCAATTAATGCGCCAGCAATTGCGTTCCTGGGTTTCAATCTGCAGCACACCCTTTTATGAAAATTTAATGGACAAACTTGGGTGGGCGGTGATGAATTGGCCCGAAATGCTGAAAACCCCGAGTTTTAAGCGGTCCGATTCATCTGGCAGGAGGAGGCGAAAACCTTTAGAATTCGCGGCCATTTTCGATGCATGATGCATTGGCGCGGGCTCCCGAGGACAATGGCGAGCCCATTACGGATTGGTTGGATTTGGCCATGGAGGGCCAGTCGATGGCTAGCGTTTCGCAACGACGCACTCGCCGGCAGGCAACGTATGATCCTGCGCGCGCCCGCGCTTATCAGGCTCCCAAAAAGCGGCGCTGGCTGAAACGGCTCGTGCTGGCAGTGGCGCTGTTGGTCATTTTGGTGCTGGTTTTGCCCACGATCATTGCCTGTACCCCGCTGCGCGATGCCCCGCTGCGGTTGGCCCTGCGGAATATGCACGGCACAGTGCAAGCCGGGGGCGCTTCGCTCTCCTGGTTTGCGCCGCTGGAATACACGAACATCGAAATCCGCAACGAGCGCGGCGAAGTGGTTTTATCGTTGGCGAAAGTGGCCAGCGATAAATCGCTGTTCGGTCTGCTTTCCAACCTGAACGATTTGGGCACGTTCCGCATTGAACAGCCGCAAGCAAATTTGGCCCTGCGTCCCGACGGGAGCAATTTGGAAGATTTGTTCGCCACGCGCGCCGATCATCCTGCGGCATTTCCCGAGCCGGAAACTCAACCAGCCCCAGCCAGCGGACCGCACCGCTTGCCGGCCATTACGGCGGAAATTATCGACGGCACGCTGAACGTGCTGGACGCTTCGAACGGCCAAAAGTGGCTGGTCGAAAAGTTCAACCTGCACGCGCGCATGTCGCCGGAAAGCAGCCTGCCGGTGGAGCTGACGGTTGCGGCGCAAGTGCCTGTTGAGGGGCGCACCGCCCAAGTGGCCGTCAGCAGCGCGCCGGCGGCCAGCGGCGGCTGCGACCACTTCGAAGCCAAAATTGACGCGCTGCCGCTGGCCATGTTTCGCGGCCTGGCCGAACGCATTACTCCAGGCGTTCAACTGAGCGGAAACCTATCGACCAACTTGCGCTTGGACGGCGTCGGCAATACTCTCAATCCGAATTTGTCGCCGGCCGATCGGGCAGCCGCCCCCATTCAAATTTCCGGCAATGTCGCCTTGGAGAACGTCGCCGCCACCGGCGGCCCGCTGGGGAGCGATCGCTTGCGGCTGGCCCGGGTAGACCTGCCCTGTAAGCTGACCGTGAAAGATCGGCAAATTGACATCGCGCAACTGGGAATCAATTCAGAAATTGGCCAATTGAACGTGACCGGCGGGTTTGCACTGCCGGCGGCAACTCAGCCCGAAACGGCGGCCGATTTGGCACGCTTGCCGTTAGCGATCGATGGCCAACTGGATGTGGCGAAATTGGCCGCCATGTTGCCTGGCACGCTGCATGTACGTCCCGGCACACAAATTACATCGGGCCAAGTAAAACTTGCGCTGGCCAGCAAGCCGGAAAGCGCCGGCCAAACGTGGAGCGGGCAATTGGTGGCCAGCGATTTAGCGGCCGAGTATGGGGGGCGACGTGTCACCTGGGATCAGCCCATTCAATTGCAGCTAACGGTTCACAACCAGGCGAGCAATTACACCATTGACGCCCTGAATTGCACGTCCAGTTTTTTGACATTCAGCGGGCAGGGTTCGCTGGATCAATTTCAGGCGGAAGCCCAGTGCGATTTAGATCGGCTGATGAACGAGCTGGCGCAGTTTATCGATCTTGGTCAGCTAAAGTTGGCCGGCAAAGGCGATGCTCACTTGCACTGGTCGCACGGCGCAAGCGGCGAATTCCAAGCCAGCAGCGACGTGCGCTTGCAGGGCTTGCAAATTGCCGTGCCTGGCAACCCGGTGTGGCAGGAAGATGCCGTGGCGGCCTCGGCGACGGCCGCCGGCAGCATCGACAACTTAACCTTGGCCGCGCTGAGCGGCGCGAAATTGAGGCGGCTCGATGCGGCTCAATTCAACGCTACCGTAGATAACACCGCGGCCAACACGCACGAGCAAATTGAAGCCAAATTACTGCCGGGGCAGAATGGGCTTTCGGGCGATAATCGCTGGCCGGTGGAAATTCAAATGCAGGGACAATTGGGCCGCTGGTGGCCGCGCGTGGCCGGCTGGTTGGGAATGCAAGATCTGGATTTAAGCGGCGCCGCCACGCTGGCCGTGAACAGCACCTACTCCAGCCAAGGGTTAGAAATTCAGCAGGCCAAGGCCACGGTGAGCGGCTTGCACGCCTGGGGTTGGAACAGCCTGTTCATCGACGAGCCGACCGTGCAGTTGGAAGCGGCAGGCGGTTACGATTTTAGCCGCCATCAACTTTCGCTGGCCCGCACCACGTTGCTCACCAGCACCATTTCGCTGCAAACCGAGGCCGCAACCGTTTCGCTGGGAGGCGGCGGGCCGCTGGTGGCGCAAGGCAATTTATCGTGCCGGGCCGATTTGAATCGCCTTTCGCGCTGGATTTGCGATCCGCGCGTGCCGCCGAAATATGCATTTACTGGGTTGCTTGTTGGCAGTGCGGCGGTCGATCGGAACGGCTCGGCCATCAACGGCAAGCTGGGGGCCACCGTCGAGCAATTTGCCGTGTATGTTGTTGGTGCGCCCGAAGCTGCGCCGCGCAATGGATTGCGCGATGCCGCCGCCGGCCCTGCGCCGCAACTGGTGTGGCAGGAGAACCAATTGACGCTGGGTGCGTCAGGCGGCTTCGACAGCGCGGCCGATGCCATGCAATTGACGGCGCTCGATATTGGCTCGCAGGCGCTGGCTTTGCACGCGGCCGGAAAAATCGACGCGCTCAGCAGTCAGCAAAATCTCAATTTGGCAGGCAAAATGGATTACGACTGGAACGCACTGGGCCCGCTCTTGCGGCCGTACTTGGGAGACCGCGTCGCCTTTGCCGGGCGGGAATCCAGAAACTTTTCGGTCCGTGGCGCCCTGGGCGTGAAAGATAAAAAAGTAATGCTGGCCAGTGCCGCGGTTCCCAGCGGCGCCGCCAGTGCAACCGCCGGCTCCGATCCGTTTGCGTGCTTGAAGGGACTTACCGCCGATGTCTCGCTCGGTTGGACACAGGCCCAACTGTACGGCATGCAAACCGGGCCGATCGATGTGAATGCTCATTTAGAAAACGGCAGCGTCGAATTGAAGCCCATCGAAGCCATTCTCACCGGTCAAAACAGCTCCGGCCAATTGAGCATCGCTCCGCTCATCCATTTGTCGCCTGGGCCGCCGGAAGTCGTGCTGGGCAAAGGCACCATTTTGAGCAACGTGCAATTTTCCGAAGCGGTGAGCAAAAGCTGGATTAAATTCATCGCCCCCATGGTGTCCGATTCAGCCCGCACCGAAGGTTCATTTTCGGTCGAGTTGGACGGCGCGCATGTGCCGCTAACGAATCCTGAAAAAGCCGACATTGGCGGACGGCTGGTTGTGAAAAACATGAGCGTAACTCCCGGTCCGCTGTTCCGCCCGTTTGCAATGATTGGCCAGCAAGTGGAAGCGTTGGTCAAAGGCCGCTTGCCCACTATGGGTCTGGGCAGCGAAACGGCGCTCTTGAAAATTGACGATCAGAAAGTCGATTTCCATTTGGTCGACGGCCGCATGTACCATCAAGGGCTCTCGATGCAAGTTGGGCAAGTGACCATTCGCACGCGCGGCTGGGTAGGGCTCGACGAATCGGTGAATATCATTGCCGAAATTCCGCTGAAGGAAGAATGGACCCGCCAACGCAATAGCCCGTTGGCCTCGCTCAACGAGCCGATGATTCGCATTCCCATTGTCGGCAATTTGAAGGATCCCAAGTTCGACACGCGCGTAACCGCCAAGCTGCTGGAAGCGATTCCACGGGCGACCGTCGAAAACGGATTGAACAACGTGCTCGATCACATCTTGCCGCAGCGCTAGCGGCCTTATAAATCCACAAAGCCGGCGATGGCATCGCCGGCCGGAACTGCTAACCATCGCGCCACCGGCCATGCCAGACGCCACGCACCGGGCATGCCATGCCCGGCTATATGCTGCAAGTGCGCCGGGCGGTTGACGAAGCGCCGGGAATGGTTCACGATGGGGGCGCGCCAAAGGCGCTTGAGGATCTTCCTTTTCTTTGACCCATGGTTGGGCCGGCGCAGATTATGAAGCTGCATCTGTTGGGAACCGCCGGCTATCATCCCACAGAAAAGCGCCATACCGCCTGCTTGATGCTGCCGGAGCAGGGTATTGTGCTCGATGCCGGCACCGCCATGTTTCGCGTGCGGAAGCATTTAATTACGCCGCACTTGGATATTTATTTAACGCACGCCCATTTGGATCACGTGGCGGGCCTGACGTTTTTGTTCGACGTGCTGGCCGAAAAGCAAATGGAACGGGTGACCATTCATGCCCTGCCTGAGAAACTGGCGGCGATCAGCGACCATTTACTGGCCGAGCAGATTTTTCCCGTCAAGTTGCCCTACGAAATGCGGCCGTTGGTGCAGGATGCGCCGCTGGCTGGCGACGGCAAGCTGCGGCATTTTCCGCTGGCGCATCCGGGCGGATCGCTGGGCCTGCGCTTGGATTGGCCCGAGCATTCGCTGGCCTATGTAACCGATACCAACACGCCCGGGGCGTGTGCCTCGTACATCGATGAAATTCGCGGCGTCGATTTGCTGGTTCACGAGTGTTATTATTCCGACGGCATGGAAAAAATGGCCCAACTCACGGGCCACAGCTGCGCCACGCCGGTGGCCCAGGCGGCGAAGGCCGCGCGCGTGGGGCGCTTGCTGCTGGTGCACATGAATCCGCTTAGCGAAGAGGACGATCCAATCGGCATGCCCAAAATTGTGGATATTTTTCCCGAAGCCGATATCGCCGAGGACGGCATGGAAGTGGAGTTTTAAGCCAGCTTGCCCCGGAGAGGAGTTGGGCTAAACGCCGTGCCGAACGGGCTTAGTCCAGCCAATCTTCTTCGTTCAACCGCTCGGGCACATAAGTTTCGGTGACGTAGCTGATGTCTTTGGAGATCAGCGACTCCACTTCCAGCTTGAAGCCGTTTTTGAGCATCCGTTCAATTTCCTTCTGCCACTGCTTTTTGGAGGCGAACCAAGGATAGCTGGCGATTTGCTTGGCGCGTTTAATGTCGGAATCGTTGAGCGTAATTTTTACGCTGTTGGACAGGTGGCAGCGCTCGAAATCAATGCTGCGCAGTCCGATGAATTTGACATCCGGGATGGCCATCCGCTTGCTTTCGTAGGCCAGGTTGATGGAGCCCTGCTTCAATACGCTGTAAATGTAATAGCCCCAGGGATCGTTATCCAGCAAGCAATAAATAGGCAGCTTCAACTCCTGGTGCATGCGGCACAGCAGCCGCCGCACTCCGCGCGTGGGCTGCCCGGCGCCGTGCGTGAGAATGCACTTGTGCTTGCGCCAGAATTTATCTTCGTTGAAGCGCTGCCAAACGGTGTCTTTTTCCACGTGCAGAATGAATTTGGCGTCGCACTTTTTGAATTCAATGCGTTCCGGCTCCACAATGGAGGGAATGCCGTAGCCGCCGGAGCCCATGCGGGTGCAATCGATTTCGTCGCCGCTGTCGACCAGCGTAATGGGGCCCACCATGTCGCCGCGCTTTTGAGCGTATAAGTGCAGTTCTTCGCGCAGGCTGTTGAGCGTGACTTCCAAATCTTCGATCACCGGATCGCATTCGTTCTGATCGGAAAAAGTTTCTTCCTTGGTGCCTTCGATGGTGTGCTTGAGGAGGTAGAACATGCCTCGCAAACTGGTGGTTTTGGTTTGTTCAATCAGGCGCTTGCAGCCGCTGGCGACCAGCATGGTTTGCATGTAACTTTTGGCCTGCGACAGATTGAACAATTGCCGGCGGTTTTTGGCGCTGCCCATTTCGATGAACCGTTTGACCCGGTTGTACTTGACGTTCGATAAGTTCCGGGCCGGAATATCCAGAAATGGATCGCGTTTTTTTTCCGCGGCGGCCACCACGTTGTTGGCCATGTCTTTGAGCACGCCCAGCGTTTTTTTATCACGGGGCGTGAGTTTGGCTGGATCGGCTTGGGCGGAACCGTTGGAATCAGATTTGCGGGAACGTTTGGCCATGGTGGCGGTGAGCGGGTAATGGGGTGATGGGGTGATGGGGTGATGGGGTGATGGGGTGAGCGGGTGATGGGGTGAGTGGGTGATGGGGTGAGTGGGTGATGGGCGAAGGAATGTTTAGCCGCGACGCGCGAGCGGAGCGCTGCCGGGCTTTTCGCTAGTGATTGCCGCAGCGGCCGGCACATTTGCGGCTGCCGTAAGCGGCGCGTGGTTTTCGATAATCAGCACGCTGCCGCCGTAATCTTCGGCGTCGGATTCTTCCACGGGTTTGCCGTTTTCTCCGAGCACGACATCTGCTTCGGCGGTTTTCTTTTTTGCCACGGCCAGCAGCTTTTCGTATAACGATTTCACATTCGTGCGATTGATTTCGCCCACGGCGCTGGCTACTTCGCCCAGGTAACGGAGGAAGATGTTGCGGCGTTCCCCTTCTTGCTTCACGCGGATGCGGCGGCGCAGGTACATGCCCAATTTGCGTCCCACGGCCTGCAGGGCGAGCCGAAGTTCTTTTTGAATTTCCGGATAGCCGGCGATGGCTTCCTTCGATTCGCTGGTGAAGGGAACCCACACGCTGGCCATGTGCACCATGATGGTGATCGGCCCGCTGGGGAGCGAATTGCGCGATTGCTGCAGGCCATAGCTGCGCCAATTGGTACTCATGATGGTTTGCGTAATGGCGCAAGCGGCGTGCTGAAATTGCAGCGGCACGCGGTTGGCATAACGCAGGACGGTCATGGTTTGTCCGTCTTCCAAATTCACGTTGTGCATGGCGGCATGGAGGGCGGCCTTTTCTTCCTTCTTTAGCCGGCTCGGTGATTGCCGCGTGCCCAGCTTCGATTCTTCCAGAATTTTATCGGCCGCCTGGCTTCCCAAGCCGGCGAACGTGCTGACGAGAAACTGCCGCAGGGTGCGGGCATCGCTTTGGGAGAGCAATTCCGCCAGCACTTCCAACGACACACGCTGGCCAATTGGCGCGCCGCCATAGGCCACGGCGGCTTCGATTAAAAACGGATTGCCCCGGTATACCGACGGCGGCCGGGTGGCTGCGGCGTAAAATTCGCCCGGAACCACCTGATGCAGGCCTTTCAGCAGCAGCGCTTCGCCAATGGGCGAGATGCAATCGGTCGAGGGGGACGAGATTTTCGTTTGCTGAACGGCCTGATAAATGGCATCGGCCTCATGCCGACCAATGCGATGCACATTGGCCCGCGTGCTCAACTTCGCCGTTTCGCAAATTTTTCGGGCCACGCTCGGGCTGACACGTGAAAAGTTTTGCGTCAAAAATTGCGAAATGGTGCAGACCGGCGCGTCTTTCATCATCGTGATCAGCCGGCCCAATTCCACGCCATAAGGATGGGGCTTGATTTCCTTCGGCTCCGGCGGCAAGTGATGCGTAGAGCGCTCGAATAATCGCTCGTTCGTTTCGGAATCTTGGTAGTGCAGCCGCAAGTGCGGATTGGCGATGGCGGTTTGCTCCAGGTATTCCTCCACACTGCCGCGACCGCGCTTGTAGGCGCCTTCCAGCTCGATGGTGACGCGCGTGCCGTGGGCCACTTCTTTGTCGCCATCGTGCACGGCAACCCATTCGATGCCGTGCTTTTCGATCAATGCTTTGCCCCGCTCGCCGGCGGGAATGTCGACCCCTTCGCCACGGCCGTTCAAGATTTCCGGCTTGTTGTTTTTGGTGTTGATTTGAATTTCGTAATAATGCGATGGCGATTTTTTCGAAATTTTGGAAATGATTTTCACCGGCTTGCCCGTGGTCAGCACGCCGTACATGCCGGCGGCGCTAATGCCAATGCCTTGCTGGCCACGACTCATCCGCAGGCGATGAAATTTCGAGCCGTACAGCAGCTTGCCAAAGATCAACGGAATTTGCT